>CAZNOE010000078.1:0-14119 GCA_964574525.1 uncultured Bifidobacteriaceae bacterium | reverse complement strand
GAAGTCATCGCGGACCGTTTGCGCCGCCGCTACAACGTGCACGTGGAGTTGCACGAGCCGAAAGTGCGCTATCGCGAAACCATCAAGGGCCGGGGCGAATCAAAGTATCGCCACAAGAAACAGACCGGCGGGGCGGGCCAGTTCGCCGAGGTCTGGATGCGCCTCGAGCCGAAGCCGCGCGACACAGGAGTCGAGTTCACCCAATCGCTCTCCGGCCAGAACGTGGACCGCGTCTTCGTGCCGTCGGTTGAGAAGGGCGTCATGCGGGCGTGTGAGGAGGGCATTTTGGCGGGATACCGCGTCGTGGACGTGAAGATTGATTTCTATGACGGCAAGATGCACCCGGTGGACTCAAAGGACATCGCCTTTCAAACCGCGGGTTATTACGCGTTCAAGGAATCTTTCGCTGCGGCGCGACCCTGCATGCTTGAGCCGATCAACACGGTCGAAATTCGCATTCCGGAAGATTGCATGGGCAAGGTGATGGGCGACCTCTCCAGCCGGCGCGGAAAAATTCAAGGCATGGACATGGACGGCAGCTTTCAAATCATCAAGGCGCATGTGCCGGCCAAGGACCTTTACCGCTATTCGAGCACGCTGCGCTCACTGACGGGCGGGCGCGGTGTTCACACCGAGGAATTCAGCCATTACGAAGACGTGCCGCGCGAGCAGGAGGCGAAGATCGTCGAGGAATACAAGAAACACCGGCAGGTGCAGCAGCAGGAATAGCTCGAAGCACGGTCAAGGTGCATTTTGCCATTTGTGGTGGGCCGAGCGTCCTCGCGAGCCGCAACCCGGCGCGTTTGATTATTGCCTAAAATCCGCTGCCGGATACGATTCCGCCCGGAGTCCCGCATGGCAAAGTCTCAATCTCAGAAAAACCAATCAAGCGCTTGGGTTCCGGTTGCGGAGCCACAATAAGCCATGCCTGACCAGTTCTTCGAGCAACCGATCTTGAACTCGCCTTACGCGTATCCGGGGCGACATTGGGAATTGGATCCAGATGGGCAGCCTACGAACAAAATAACCGAGTCTCGGCGCCGATCTGCGTTCATAACGCCCGTTCCGAAACCAAAGAAACGCCGCCGTGACGACGCAAAGACGCAGAGCGAACTTCTATTCAAAGAACCCGAAGGAATTTCCACCGCGCAGCAACAATACGATCCGAACACGATCATCAATGAGATTCGCGGCTATGTGGACCAGTGGCGCAAGCTGCCAAATCCTGACCAGTGGCAGGTAACACCAGAAACCGCGCGGCTACTTCAACACTGGCGAAGCTATCCGTTTCAGAGCATCCGCCCCTTCTTTTGTCAGATTGAAGCCATCGAGACTGCAATTTGGTTGAGTGAAGTCGCTCCACACCAAGGCGAGCGTGGCAAAAAGTTTCTCGATTATCTCAAAGCCTGCAACGAGCAGGCGAACCCTGAACTTTTCCGCATCGCCCTGAAACTCGCCACGGGCGCCGGCAAAACGACCGTTATCGCGATGCTCGTTGCCTGACAGACGCTGAACGCGGTTCGCCGGCCAGCGAGCAAAACTTTCACGCGCGGCTTTCTCATTTGCACTCCAGGCATCACGATTCGCGACCGACTCCGCGTGATTCTCCCCAACGACCCCGACAATTATTACGAGCACCGCGAGCTTGTGCCGGGCGATCTCATCGGCGAAGTCAAACGGGCGAAAATCCTCATCACTAACTATCACGCTTTCAAACTCCGTGAGCGCCTTGAAATTTCCAAAGTCGGCCGCTCGCTTCTAAAAGGTCGCGGCCCGGAACTCGAAACCACGGAGACCGAGGGCCAGATGCTTCAGCGCGTCATGCCCGACCTCATGGGCATGAAAAACGTCCTCGTCATCAACGACGAAGCCCACCATTGCTATCGCCACAAAGTCACGCCCGAGGGAATCGAAGATGACGAAGACGTGGAAGCAGAAGAAAAAGAGGAGGCCGAACGAAACCGCGAAGCTGCGCGGCTTTGGATCTCCGGCATCGAAGCCGTCAAGCGGAAGCTCGATGTCCGCACCGTTTTTGATCTATCCGCTACGCCCTTTTTCCTTCGCGGTTCGGGTTACGCCGAGGGCACGCTGTTTCCCTGGACCGTTTGCGACTTCTCGCTGATGGACGCCATTGAATGTGGCATCGTGAAATTGCCCCGCGTGCCCGTCGCGGACAATGTCCCCGGCGCCGACATGCCGATCTATCGCGAGCTTTGGAAACACATCGGCAGGAAGATGCCGAAGAAAGGCCGCGGCAAATCTGGCATCCTCGATCCGCTCAGCTTGCCGGTCGAATTGCAGACGGCTCTCGATGCGCTCTACGGTCACTACCAAAAGACCTACGCTCTCTGGCAAAAGGAAAACATCGGCGTCCCACCAGTCTTCATCATCGTCTGCAACAACACCTCCACCTCCAAGCTCGTCTATGATTACGTATCCGGCTTTTACCGCGTCGGCGAAGACGGCAAGACGCCGGTGCATCACGCCGGCCGCCTCGAATTGTTTCGCAACTACGACGAAGACGGCAACCGCCACGCGCGGCCTCGCACACTGCTGATTGACAGTGAACAACTCGAATCCGGTGAAGCGCTGGACAAGGATTTTCGCGACATGGCTTCCGATGAAATCGAACGCTTCCGTCGAGAGATGATCCAGCGCGGCGACGTGGAGAAGGCCCGAAAAATCACCGATGCCGACCTGCTCCGCGAAGTCATGAACACCGTCGGCAAAGAAGGCAAGCTTGGCGAACCCATTCGCTGCGTTGTCTCCGTTTCCATGCTCACCGAGGGTTGGGACGCCAACACCGTCACACACATTCTCGGCGTCCGCGCTTTCGGAACGCAGTTGCTCTGCGAGCAAGTTGTTGGTCGCGGTCTCCGGCGCCAGTCCTATGAGCTCGATGCAGACGGCCTCTTCTCCGTCGAGTATGCCGACATTTTGGGCATCCCGTTCGACTTCACCGCCAAACCCGTCGTCGCGCCACCAAAACCGCCCCGGCCTGTCGTCCATGTTCTTGCCGTGCGCCCCGAGCGCGACGCGTTGGAGATTCGCTTTCCACGCGTCGAAGGCTATCGCGTCGAACTTCCCGATGCCGGACTTACCGCCAAATTCAGCGCCGATACTGCGCTGCGTCTCACCCCGAAGCTGGTCGGCCCCTCGATCGTCCGCAACGAAGGCATTGTCGGCGAAGGCGTCACACTCACCGTTGAACATTTGAAAGACATGCGGCCGGCGACCATCCTTTTCCACCTCTCCCGGCACCTGCTCTTTACCAAATACCGCGATCCCGGCACCGACCCGAAGCTCCATCTATTCGGCCAGCTCAAGAGCATCGTTCGCCAATGGATGGACGGTTGCTATCTCCGGTGCAGCGGCGGCACCTATCCCGCGCAAGTCCTCTACCGCGAAATCGCCGACATGGCGTGCGAGCGCATCAAGGCGGCTATCACGGAAACGCTTAAGGGTGAGAACCAGATCAAGGCCATCCTCGACGCCTACAATCCCACCGGCTCAAGCGCTCACGTCAATTTCACCACGTCGAAGGCCACGCGCTGGAAAACCGACCCGCGCAAATGTCACATCAATTGGGTTGTCTGCGATAGCGATTGGGAAGCGGAGTTTTGCCGTGTTGCCGAGGCGCATCCCAAGGTTCGCGCGTACGTGAAAAACCAAAGTCTCGGCTTTGAAGTTCCCTACTTGATGGGCAGCGCGCCGCACAAATACTTGCCGGATTTCATCGTCCAGATTGACGACGGCCAGCCCGACGCGCTGAATCTCATCGTCGAGATCAAAGGTTTTCGCGGCGAAGACGCCCGGGAGAAGTCCAATACGATGAAGTCCTACTGGATTCCCGGCGTTAACAATCTCGGCAAATACGGCCGCTGGGCTTTCGCTGAATTCCGCAGCGTGTTCGACATTGGCTCCGACTTCGACAAGCTCATCAAATCTTTCGTCAGCAAAAAATCCTGAGCCACCATGCCTGCCAAACCCAAATCTCCCGCGAAGCCCGCCAAGTCCGGCAAATCCAAAACCATCGCCACGCTCCGCCACGACGCCAAGCGCAAGAACCTCCCCACCGTCGAATACCAATCCCTCATGCGCGAGGCCGACAAATCCCCCGTCCAGGTCGCCTACGAACGCCGCAACCGCGACCTCGATCCCCAATTCGTCTGGCGTGGCAAGGACGATCAGGACTGGTCCGACCTTGTCATCCCGGCCCCGCCGCTCTACATCCAGGAAAAGGTCCACCCCAAAGTCCTCATTGACGACCTGCTCCGCCAGTCCCGCGAACGTGCCACCATTACCGCGCCGCAGATTGACCTCTTCTCCGATTTCAACGGCCTGCCCAGGGACGCCCGCGCCACTGAGTTCTACCAACACGACGCCAACTGGTCCAACCGCATGATTCTCGGTGACAGCCTGCAAGTCATGGCCTCGCTCGCCGAACGCGAAGGCTTGCGCGGCAAAGTCCAATGCATCTATGTGGACCCGCCCTACGGCATCAAATTCAATTCCAACTTCCAATGGTCCACCACCAGCCGCGACGTGACGGATGGCAAAGCCGAACACATCACCCGCGAGCCGGAACAGGTCAAAGCCTTCCGCGACACCTGGCGCGACGGCATCCACAGCTATCTCACCTACCTGCGCGATCGGCTTACCGTCGCCCGCGATTTGCTTGCCGACTCCGGTTCCATCTTCGTCCAGATCGGCGATGAGAACGTCCATCGTGTGCGGGCATTGATGGAAGAAATCTTTAGCGAGCAGAATTTCGTAAGCCTTATCGCCATCCAGACCACGACAGGTTTCAAGACGAATTACATCGGCAACATCACCGATTACGTTTTGTGGTTTGCCAAGGACAAAAGCTATGGCAAGTCACGACCTCCCTTTTACGAAAAAAACTTCCAATTTGGTGATGGCAACGCTCGGTGGTTGCTTCTCCCCGATTTTAGCTATCGCGGTGTCACCGCGGCCGAAAAGCGCGGCCAAAGTCAGATACCTGAAAACGCCCTACCGTACGCACCCGACAATGTTCTTTCGCAAGGACGTGCCAAGGAGCCGCAGCCCTTCCAGTTTCAGGGTAAGACCTACGATAGTTGGTCCAAGAATTCACATTGGAAAGCCTCGTATCCGGTGGGCATGACTCGGCTGGGTCGAGCCAATCGAATTCACGTCGCCGAGAACTCAATTCGTTTCATTAGGTTCCATACCGACTTCAGCCTTGGAGTGCATGGAAACGTCTGGACTGACACGAGCTCAGGGAATTTCACAGATGAAAAGGTGTATGTAGTTCAAACCAACAGTAAGGTTATTGAACGCTGCATGCTTATGGCCACCGACCCCGGCGACCTTGTGCTTGACCCGACTTGCGGCAGCGGCACGACGGCTTACGTCGCCGAGCAATGGGGCCGCCGCTGGATCACCATTGACACGAGTCGCGTCGCGCTCGCCCTCGCCCGCGCCCGCATAATGGGTGCGCGTTATCCATTCTACCTTCTCGCCGACAGCCGAGACGGCCAACGCAAGGAAGCCGAAATCACCAAAACCATTCCGAGCGAGCAACCCACGCGTGACGACATCCGGCACGGCTTCGTTTATGAGCGCGTGCCCCACATCATGCTCGAATCCATCGCCAACAACGCTGAGATTGATGTCATCTGGGAGCAGTCGCAGAAAATGCTCGAACCGTTGCGCGAGCAGTTGAACAAGGCGATGAAGCAATCTTGGCAGGAATGGGAAATTCCCCGCGAGGCAGGCGACCCTTGGGGCGAAAAAGATCAGGAGATTTTCTACCGGCTCAAGTCCGAGATCGCCAAAGGCAAAGACGGAAATCCCGGCGCCATCCGCGAAGCCCTCGACGCGCTGAATCACAATCTCAAACGCTCCTACACGGTCAAGTCCCTGCCCGAGCGCCCCGTTGACCCTTGGCCCGACAAACCCACGCAACTACACCAGGCATGGTGGGAAGCCCGCATCGCCCGGCAGAAAGCGATTGATGCCTCCATCGCCGCCAAAGCCGAGTTCGAACGGCTTTACGACAAACCCTACGACGACAAAAGCAAGGTGCGTGTCGCCGGGCCGTTCACTGTGGAAAGCGTTTCGCCCCATCGCGTCCTCGCCGTTGGCGAAAACGACGAAGTAATTGACGGCTGGAAAATGTCCGAGCACAAGGCCAAATCCGGCGTCGCCGGCACGCCGGATTTCGCCGCGGTCATCCTCGAAAACCTCAAACTCGCGGGCGTCCAACAGGCGCACAAGGAAGACCGCATTATCTTCACATCCTTAACCGGTTGGCCTGGCAAATACATTTGCGCCGAGGGCCGTTATCTGGAGGGCAAAGGCGAGAACGCGCCATCGAAGCGCGCCGGCATTTTGATTGGACCGGAGTTTGGCACCGTCTCCCGTCCCGATCTCGTCGCCGCCGCCCGTGAAGCTGCCGATGCCAATTTTGATGTCCTTATCGCGTGCGCGTTCAACTACGACGCCCATTCTGCCGAGTTCGAGAAACTCGGCCGCATCCCCGTCCTCAAGGCCCGCATGAATCCCGACCTTCACATGGCCGACGAGTTGAAGAACACCGGCGCCGGCAACCTCTTCGTCGTCTTCGGCGAGCCGGACATTGACATCGAGAACGTCGGCAAGGATCAAGTGCGCGTGCGGGTCAACGGCGTGGACGTATTCAAACCGCAAACCGGCGAAGTCGTGAGCGCCGGCCCCGAAGGCATCGCCTGCTGGTTCATTGACACCGACTACAACGAAGAAAGCTTCTTCGTTCGCCACGCCTACTTCCTCGGCGCGAACGACCCCTACCAAGCGCTCAAGACCACCCTCAAAGCCGAAATTGACGCCGAAGCCTGGGCCACTCTGCACAGCGACACGTCACGGGCTTTCGATAAACCCAAGACCGGTCGCATTGCTGTCAAAGTCATCAACCACCTCGGCGACGAAGTCATGAAAGTCTTCCCCGTTAACGCTAAGTAAATCACATGCCTAAACCCTTGCCAGAAGATGAACCATCCGACCTCGTAATTGGATGGACGACAGTGACACAAACCCATGAGCCTCGGTTCTGGGCGCGGAGCAACAAAAAGCCCAAACCCGGCAGCCAGCAAGTCTCCGATCTCGTACTGATTCCACGTCGGACCATCGCTAACCACACTGCAATTATCGCTCAGTCGGGCGTTGGCAAATCCTTCTTCCTAGGCCGCTACATTGAGGAAATCGTTTTGAAGACACGTGCCCGCTGCGTTGTCCTCGACCCCAACGGCGATTTCCGCAAGATCGCTAACGTCGAGAAGGCTGCACTCTGGAGTAAGGCCGCCTACGACATGGACTCCGGTACCGGCAAGCTACCCCACGAGCTCAAACGCAAAACCTTTGAAGGCAGATGGGGCAGAATCCGGACACGAGTTAGGGGAGGACCAGCGATGCTTGATCCCAAAGCTCAGCGTTTCCAAGTCTGGTGGCAGTGGCTTGATATGCGCCTCCTTGCAGAGGAACTGCCTGAGAGGCTCAGGCCAGAGCTGTACCACATTCACCGTTTTGTAAAGGGCCTCGGCTCTGTGTTCCGGTACAAACTGGCTATCACCGGAAAATCAACGGATCCCCTCGCGGCCGCGAGGGCGATCATTGAAAAGTCCCGCTCGTCCCGGGAAGAACTCAATAAGCACCTCGACGCTCACCTCAATGCTTCGGACCTCTTTGGTCCGGAGTTCGCGCGGGGAGCCAGACACATACGCCTCTCTAACCCAAAACGCTGGTATCCTCGAGTTATCCTTGAATCCGCCCTAAAGAATGTTCGCATCAGCGCGACCACCTTTCCCAAGGACGTATCCGAGGAGGTTGAACGCTTCTACTTCGGAACAGAACGCGAGTACGAGGCCGCTGGGATCATTCGCAAGGAACTTATCAAAGAGTTCACCGGAGACGGGCAATACCGCGTTGATGTCATTGACCTCCCAACGTTTTCTGACCCCAAGATCCGCCTCTTGGCCATCTACTCCCAAACTGCTGCGATCTTGGACAGAGCCAGGAGAAGCTGGAACCGCGCAATGGAACAGCCATCAACCAATGACAAACGCACGCCAACCTTCCTCGTAGTAGATGAAGCGCACAACCTATTACCCAAAGACCCCCATACCCAGGCCTACGTCGCAGTGCGCGAACTCTTTCGCACCATTGCGGCGGAAGGACGCAAGTACGGCTTGTTTCTGGTCTTAGTGAGCCAGCGACCCGATAAACTCGACCCGTTAGTTCTCTCTGAATGCCAGAATAGAGCCCTCATGCGACTCGGCTCACGCGCCGTGCTGGAGGCAACCCGCACGATGCTTGGCTTGGAAGACCTCCCGCCCAAAACCCTGGAAAGCTGCCTCGATCTAGGGAAAAGCCGAGTGTTACTGGTTGGCCCCTGGAGCGGCGGGAAGCCAACGTTCTTCTATACAGCCGCCCGACGGACCACAGAAGGTGGACGAGACCTGCGAGCCGAGCATTGGGCAACCTCTCGATTCGCTCCCGCGCCCCCGTCATCAACCAACCCGCCGACAAAGTCATCAACCACGTCGGCGACGAGGTAATGAAGGTGTTCCCTGTGTAGAAGTCGCAACCAGGCAGTAAGGCCACCAGCGGCATGGACAAAATCGAACAAATATCAGAGTCGCAATTGCAGGAAGCCCGCGATCGCTTCCACGCAATGCTGCAACAAAAGACTGAAGAGAGGGATTGGCAGAAATTCTTCACGAAGCACCCACACGTTCTGTCTCGGGCTTTGCCGCTTCGGATTGAACCTTTCGACATTGTTCCCCTTGGGCGTCCCGGTCGAACCGAGCCTGATTTCATCTTTTATCCACAGGAAAATACCAGGCCGCCCCTATTCGGCATGTTCGAACTCAAGCGCCCTGATTCCCAAATCGTCACCCTGACGAGGTCAAACGTGGCTCAACTGTCCCGTGATGCGGAGACGGCTGTCCAGCAACTCTGCCAGTATGAGCAGCAGGCAAGAAGCATCATCCCAGCGGCTTTAGACACCACACTCTTCATCGGAAACCAAGCCTACCTCTTCGCGATTATGGGTAGGAGCAGCGAGCTGATCGAGAAGCTGAGCAACGACCTATACAGAGAGATGATTCGTAAGAGATTGCCAGGTAATCTCCAGATACTCCCGTACGATATATTGCTAAAGCGGTTTGAACTGAGCCTGCCTCAGAAGATTCTCGTCCTTGTTCCTCATTCCCCACAAGAGCTTATTCCGTCAGTGGACCCCACGTACGACAAGTTTGTCATATCGGATGCGGGCAAGCCACGCACCTTCCTGGTTGAGCACGAAGTTCATAACGACTCAGCCTTGAATCATGCCGTATTCGAAGCCGGTTTTGAAGCAGAAGACCGCTGGGGGGCAATTCCCAAAATGCTTAAGGTCATGTTCCATCGAAGTGGCTTCACGAGCAGGCAACTACAGAGTATCGAGGATTCCTTCAAAAAAAGAGAGTCGTCGCTGTCAACCGGAATTGGCTTCGGAATTGCATTACCACATGCCTCTTCCGACCACGTAACTGCTCTCCATGCTGGCTTTTTTCAGTTTTCCAAAGGCATCAACTGGGATGCCTTAGATAATCAACCAGCCACGTTAGGTGCTTGCTTCCTCGTGCCAGGAAACCAGTTTCAGAGACACGTACAAACATTAGCACGGGTCGCCAAAAGCCTCCACAAATGGCCTTTTTCTCAAACCGCAGCACGCATTCAGACCGTCGAAGAATGGAGGACGGCCGTCGTAATCTCCTTGTTGACGAACAAATGACTGGACAGCCGGACATCGATTTAGAACCTCTCAGCAATTGTATTTGCGCTCGGTCCAACGAAGCTTCGTTATGGACTACGCAACCGGACCACGTGAAGGAGGAACTCCTGTCATGCAACAGACAAATGCGCGAGGCATGGGCGCTCTTCGGACAAAGCAGAGACGCATCGCTACCGGCGGACAAAGCGCACACTTACCGCGCTTCGCTGCTGGCTTCGTTGAATCCTGCTGAAAGTCGCAGACTGCCGACGCGGTGTGCAGCCTGACTCCGGCGTTTCAGCAGCATTCCACTTCACTCCGCTTCGCAATCGTACACGGGCTGCACCCGAGTAGCGGGCAGCCACGGAAATTCTGGGATTTAATCGCGCACGCTGCTATGGGAGAGAACTTGATGTTGCTAAGCCACCTCTCATGATCGCATTCTAAAAATCAAACGGTGGACGTGAGTTGCTCGCGCGCAAAATGAAAAAACGTGAACGCAAACCATTACGGGCAAGAAAAGAGTTCCGTACGCTGAGTCCACACGCGGCTTTTACGCCCGGAGACATAACAAGCGGCGATACAGCAGCGTTCTTCGATTTTTGGTTTGAGGCGAATGGCCGAACCACGGCGCTCAGCCAGAAAGATTTGCAGGAACGCAAAGCGCGATTGGTGAAGTTGTTGGCTGCCAAGCGAAAAGCTGAACCCATTTTGCTCAAAGTGCTCAGGAATGAAATACCCGTCACCGAGAGCGCGGAAAAACTCAAGCGACTGGTGCCGGACAAGGGAATTCTGCGGGAGTTATTCGACTCCTGGAGCAAGGCTGTCCAGGCGACTCCCGAGCAGGTGGCGGAACAAAAGAAGGACATCCAGCGCCGGGAAAAGGAACTGGCGCAAACAGAGAAGCTGCATAAGGCCACCAAAGCGATCACCGACGGACTAATCATGCTGGCTGAGGCCGCGGAGGTCGGCGACCCCAAAGCGCTAAAGCAGCTCGTGGAGGCGGCGACGCAGGCTACTGTCTTTGTCGCGATTGCTGAAAAGAAGCACCCGGAGCTGCTGAAGGCGATTGCGAGGCCGCAAGTGATGTGGCCGGTCCTGGCGAGCGGCGAGCCCGGCTGGGAGCAGAAGGCCGCGCAGTCGGTAAGAAAACTGGAGCTTGGGGACGCTGGGCAAACTTTCCGGGTCCGCTTCCGCAAAGCACGGGGAGCCGATGCCAATTTGCCCGCACGGCAATGGGCCAAAGCCGCCGTGCGCACGATTGAAGAAACCCAATTCCGGGCGGCGGCAATCGGCAGCTTGAGCCAGGAGTTTGGTTCCCGCGAGTCGTTTCTGAGCTTTATGCGGAAAGCCAAATGGAAGCTGGACAAATGGCCGAAGTGGGCAGAGGAAGCTATGAAACTGCGGCCGTTTTGCGTCGAGTCGTTGCCCCAATGGAAACCCGTGGCCCGACAACTGATCCGCGAGCAAATCCCGGATTTTCATACACGCTCAGAATGGGCGGCGCAACGCAACAGTGCCAGCGAACGTTGCCGCGACACCACCGGGGAAATTCAAAACGCCATCCTCGATGACATCTGCAGCGCATTGGAGCGAATCGCTCCCGTGAAGGAATTGCCGAAATCCGCCTGCTGAATTTCGGCAGATGAGATAAGGGAGGCGCAGTGCTGAATAATCCGGGATTCTCCTGGCGTGGTACTCGTACCAGTCAATTCAAGTTCGATTCGAGCGGTAGGTTACGACGGCAGCACGTTGTCGGTCCTCTTTCACACGTCCGACACGATTTACGAACATCCCGGCGTGCCGCTCTCGGTGTTTCTCGGGTTGATGGCGGCCTCCTCCATGGGCGCGTATTACAATCGATTCATTCGCGGGAGATACAAATGAATCGCAACCGAGGGTTCACCCGCCGTCGGCAGCATTTGAACGCGTTGGAGCGATTGACCGAACGTTTCGAAGCCAAAGATGAATCATGGTACGCAGAACGGCTCGAATTGCTGGGCCGGGCCATGTTCGGTGATTTATGGGACTCGAAAAGATCCGAGACGAGGATTGAAAATCAAGAGCACACATGAGCAGAACACGTGTTGACCGCTACAGTCGCGCTGCGCCGTCGCGGCGGCGAACTGCTTTTCAGCGCATTGACGAATCACTGGAACGCGAACGCGAGCGCCGACACAACGATCCCGAATGGATGTTGATGGATGAGGAAAAGCTGACGCGGTTGCGCCTGGCCCTCTTTGGCTCAGCTCCAAAATAGAACCCATGAATCCAAATCGAATGATTTCCGCAAGACGGGCGCGAAACCGGCGGCGAAATGCCGTTGAGCGCATGGACGAGGCGCTGGAGCGAAATACGGAAAGCTCGAACGTGGAATGGATTCGTCGGATGCGCCTGGCCTATTTCGCCGATGTGGATGCATTGCAAAAGTCCGGCACGGTGAAAATACCGAGGTGAACCACAGATGAAAACAATGGTAGGGACAGCGCGCTGCGCTGTCCGGACGCCGCAGCGCGGCGTCCCTACCAAGGAACTGCGGCTTGCAAAGCCGCGCTCCGGGAACATCTGCGTCTATCGGTGGTTCATCCGTGGTTTTGATTCGACACCTCACCCAACCCTCTCCCCGTTCGAGGCGGAGAGGGTGACAAAAACATGACCCGTAACGGAAAAATCGCCCGGCTGCCGCGTGACATCCGCAATCAACTCAACCGCCGATTGCAAGACGGCGAACCCGGCATCCGCCTCGTCGAGTGGCTGAATTCATTGCCAGAAGTCAGACAAGTCCTCGCTGAGGACTTTGGCGGACGCGATGTCAATGAGCAGAATCTTTCCGAATGGAAACAAGCGGGATATCAGGAGTGGCTGGTCCGCCAGGAGACACTGGCGTGCGCCCGCGAGCTGGCGGCCGATGCCAAAGAATTGAAAGATGTCGCGGCGGGTTCGCTGGCTGACGACCTGGCCACGGTGGTCACGGCGCGCTATGCCGCGGCGTTGGCCGGCTGGAATGGGGAAATGAGCGATGAATTGCGGCGCAAACTGCGCGCGTTGCGCCTGCTGTGCCAGGACATCGTGGAGTTGCGTCGCGGGGACCATAGCGCGGTCCGCTTGAAACTCGAACAGGAGCGGCTGGCGGAGGAGAAGGACTGGACGGCCGAAGAGTTGATCGAACATTTTCAGCGCTGGGCCCGGAACTCAAGTGTCCGCGATTGCATCTGCGGGAAACATCTTACTTCCGAGGAACGCGAGGCGCGGATGCGCTCGATTTTCGGCCTCGCACCGGCAGCAGCGGATGGCGAATCAAACCAAATCAAACCAAATCAAACCGGAGTGGACGAAAAAACCTGAAGATAGTCGCCAGAATCTTATGCGGTTCATTAAGCAGACCGAAATCGTGAAAAATTTCACAAAGTTGCTTGCCGCCCATTCCAAGGCGGGCTAAACATTTTTTGTCAGTGTGCGAAAGGGATTGGGTTAGTGGTTTCCCGGAAGGGTTTTTATGTTGGGTCACGCACAGAAAACCGTTGACGGTGGTCATTTATTCTCAAGAATCCAGACCTCCGTTGTCTGTGGGTCGCGCGGGCAGGGCGTTTCCCGCGCGCAAGTTCTGTCGGATTTAGCAGCGATTTGCAATGTCAGCGATTTTTCCGAAGTGGACCAATCGCCTGCCCTTGATGATCATCATCGGCGGCGGGCTGTGCGCGACCGCCGTCACGGCGGGAGTCTGGTATTACTTCACTCCCAAATACACGCGCGTCGGCTATCAGCCCATTCAGCCCGTTCCCTTCTCGCACGCCACGCACGCTGAGCAACTCGGCATTGATTGCCGATACTGCCACAGCACGGTCGAGAAATCCTGGTTCTCCAACATTCCGTCGAGTTCCACCTGCATGAATTGCCACAACCAGGTGCTCAAGGACGACCCGCGCCTGGCCCTGGTGCGCGAAAGCGCCGCGAGCGGCAAGCCGATCCCGTGGGTGCAGGTCCATCGCACGCCGGATTTTGTTTATTTCAATCACTCCGTCCATGTGAATCGCGGCGTCAGTTGCGTCGAGTGTCACGGCCAGATCAACCAGATGACGGAAGTCTATCACGCCAAGCCGCTGAGCATGGCGTTCTGCCTCGACTGTCATCGCAACCCGGCAGCGAAGGTGCGTCCGCCAGACAAGATCACGGATTTGAACTGGAAGTGGAGCGATGATCCGAACATCGCCGCGCAGCAGCAAAAAACTTTCGGCGAAAAATTCGTCCATGATTTCAAGGTCGAATCGCTCCAGAACTGTTCGGCCTGCCACAGATGAATTTACGATTTACGATTGACGATTTACGATTGACGCCGCTTTGCGG
>CAZNOE010000077.1:10125-14381 GCA_964574525.1 uncultured Bifidobacteriaceae bacterium | reverse complement strand
CCCTCCTGCGGTCAGGCCGCCATAGCGGAGGCCATTCTGCAAAACATCATCGCCAGATTTCTTTATCTGAATGTTGAACGGAACGGTAGGGCGAAGATTGCCTCCTACACGCCGCAGGAGACTGCAATGGAGATCAACACCAAAAAAATCCTCTTGACGGCGAACAGGAACGGTGATTGCCAAAGCCGAGAGGATATACTGAGCCAAATATTCAGCGCGGTCGCCTTGGCGGCATGTGGTTAGACGTTGCATGGATTATCGTTCGAGTGCGGTTTGCAATTCACGCTTCAACTTCTCCCGCGTGTCGTTCACGGCTTTGACGAGTTGCTGATATTCGAGCAGCAGTTTGTCCGGGTCGGCGTGGCCGGGATCAACGACGTTTGGATTCTTGATGTCGAGGTTGTAGCCGGACGCTTTGATCTGCTCGATGGGCACGCGCCACGCGAGTTCAGATTCCTTGCGTTTCTTCCACCATTTCTTTTCGGCGTCAAATTCGCTGATGTGGATGGGCTTGGTTTTGTTGTAGGACTTCACGCCCGGCGGATAGGGGTGTTCGTAATACCAGATTTCCCTGGTCGGCTCGCCTTTGGTGAAGAACAGGAGGTTGGTCTTGATGCCGGTGTAGGGAGCAAAGACGCCGTTGGGCAGGCGGACGATGGTGTGCAGGTTGCACTTCTCCAACAACTCCTGCTTGATGCGGGTCTTGATGCCTTCGCCAAAAAGAGTGCCGTCGGGCAACACAATCGCACCGTGCCCGCCATCGCGCAGCAGATGAACGATGAGCACGAGGAACAGGTCGGCGGTTTCCTTGGTGCGATAGGCGGCGGGGAAATTTTTCTCCGTGCCGTCCTCTTCCATGCCGCCGAAGGGCGGATTGGTCATGATGGCGAGCGTGTTGTCGTGGCGGATGTTCACGGGCACTTCGACCCCGTGCAACAGCATGTTGGTGACGCAGAGCAGGTGCGGGAGCGGTTTCTTTTCCACGCCGCTGATGGATGCCTGGAGGCGTTGCTCGTCGGCGGGTGATTTCACCTCGCGCTGGCGGATGTGTTCGAGGGAGCAGGTGATGAAGCCACCCGTGCCGCAGGCAGGATCATAAATGAGTTTGCCCAGGCGCGGGTTGGTGCGCTCGACCATAAACTGCGTGACGGGGCGCGGCGTGTAAAACTCGCCCGCGTTGCCGGCGTTCTGAAGGTCGCGCAGGAGCTGCTCGTAGATGTCGCCGAACAGGTGGCGGTCCTGCATTTTGTTGAAATCAATGCCTTCGTTGAGCTTGTTGATGACCTGCCGCAGGAGCGTGCCGGACTTCATGTAGTTGTAGGCGTCCTCGAAGGTGCTGCGGATGAGTTGATGGCGCGGCGTGCTGCCTTTGAGTTCCTTGAGGCCGGGGAAGAGGTCGTCGTTGATGAATTTCATCAACTCGTCGCCGGTGATGCCTTCGGCGTCGGCAGCCCAGTTGCGCCAGCGGAGTTTTTGCGGGAACGGCGAGCGGTAATCGTCGCGGGTCATCTCCAGTTCGGTTTCCTGCGCGTCGAAGATTTTGAGGAACAACATCCACGCAAGCTGGGACAGGCGCTGGGCGTCGCCGTCCACGCCCACGTCTTTGCGCATGATGTCCTGGATGGATTTGATGGAGGCGGAGAGGGACATGGTTCAAAGGGGAAAACAGAAAGCAGAAAGCAGAGAGCAGAAATTCATTTGATCAGGCGGTGGCGTAAAGTTGCGTTTTCAAATCGCGCATGGCGGATAGGAATTGGTTGCGCCCGCCAAAGGCTTGAATGAGTTCGACGGGCGTGCCTATCGTCGGGAACGGAACAATCTTAAGCGTGTCTGGCGATTCGATGGCTTCAATCCCCTGATCGGCGTACTTGTCGAGCAATGCTTCCATGACGGCGCGGGCCTTGTCGCCGAAGCGCCCGAAGTAATTGCGTTTGCGGACCTGCTGAGCGCGTTCCTTGCGCGTGAGCGGCGGTTGGTCGTAGGCGACGTGGCAAATCAGGTCGAACGCGTCGTAGTCGCGGCCAACGATTTCCTCCAGCGCGTCCAACGGCAAGCCTTGCTGTTCCAATTCGCTGATGATGGCGCGCTTTTGTTCGGCCTTGGACCAGGTATTCAGAAAGTCATCAAAGAGCACGAACTTTTTGCGCACGGTCTTGCGCGTGTAGTCTTTGATGGACTCTGTGACAATTTTGCCGTCCCCCACCAACGAACTGCACCGTCTCGCGCAAAACATTTACGGCCACGCCAGCCACGCGGAACTTGTCGCGTGGCGGGCCGGGTGGAGGTCCGTCTGTGCCTGGGCCAATCGGTGGTTCGGGCGGCTCGGGTGAGTCGTCCGGTTGCGGCTCGTAAATCTGAACAGGGTCACCGTCGAAGTTCGGATCGGCAAACAACAGCGTCGCCCGCTTGAAATCCATGATGGTGAACCACGTCTTGCCGTATTCCTCCAGAATCCGAGTGCCGCGCCCGATGATTTGCTTGAACGTGGTCATGGACTGGATGTTCTGGTCGAGCACGATCAGCTTGCAGGTGCGGGCATCCACGCCGGTGTTGAGCAGCCTGGAAGTGGTGGCGATGACCGGGTACGTGCTCTCCGGCAGAATGAAGTTGTCCAACTGCGCCTTGCCCACATTGTCATCGCCGGTGATGCGCATGACGTATTTGTGGTTCTTCACCACTTCGTCGCCATTCCACATGATGAGCGCCTGACGCATACGCTCGGCATGGTCAATATCTTCGCAAAAGACAATGGTCTTTGAATAACGGCCGATGCGCTTGAGGTATTCGGTGATCTTCCAAGCAACCAATTTCGTGCGCTCGTCGAGCACGAGCGTGCGATCCATGTCGAGTTGATTGTAAATCCGGTCGTCAATGAGTTGGCCGAATTTGTCGCGCTGGCCGGGCTTCGGTTGCCAGCCGAGTATGTCTTTATCGAGGTCAATGCGAATGACTTTGTAAGGCGCAAGGAAACCGTCGGCGATGCCTTGCTTGAGCGAGTAGGTGTAGATCGGGTCGCCGAAGTAATCGATGTTGGAGATGTCTTTCGTTTCCTTGGGCGTGGCTGTGAGCCCGATTTGAGTGGCGCTGGAAAAGTATTCGAGGATTTTGCGCCAGTTTGAGTCTTCGTCGGCGCTGCCACGGTGGCACTCGTCCACAATAATGAGATCAAAGAAATCCGGAGAAAATTCCTTGTAGATGTTCGCCCACTCTTCCGTGCCGGCCACGCCCTGGTAAAGCGCGAGATAAATTTCGTAGGACTTGTCCACCTTGCGCCCTTCGATCTTGGTCATCTTGCCGCCGAAGGGTTTGAAATCATTCACGCGGGTCTGATCCACAAGAATGTTGCGGTCGGCGAGAAACAGAATGCGCTTCTTCACGCCCGCTTTCCACAGTCGCCAGATGATCTGGAAAGCAACGAAAGTCTTGCCCGTGCCGGTGGCCATCGTGAGCAACACGCGAAGCTGGCCTTTGGCAATGGCCTCGATGACGCGGTTGATGGCGATCTCCTGATAATACCACGGTTCTTTGTCCGGGCCTTGCAAACAATAATCCTGCGCGGCGACCGCCGCTTGTTTTGGTGTCAGCCCCTTCCAAGTGCAATAGCCTTGCCAGAGTTCTTCGGCAGAGGGGAATTCATCGAGGCCGATTTCACGTTCGACGGGCCGCGACTGGCCGGTGCGATCGTGGAAAAGGAAGGCGTCGCCATTGGAACTGAACACATACGGCACGTCGAGGATTTCGCCGTACTCCAGACCCTGCTGCATGCCCGAGCCAACGGAGTGGTTGTTGTCCTTGGCCTCGCCGACGGCGAGGCGGATGCCCGGTTTGTAGGAAAGGAGATAATCGGCGCGTTTGGCTTCGCCGCGCGTTGAGAGTTGCCCGCGAACAATGACCCGGCCTTTGGTGAAAGAAACTTCCTCACGAATCTGGTTCATCAAGTCCCACCTGTTCCCGGCTGTGAGGGCCGGGGTGATGAACTTGGTGCAGATGTCGCGCTCGCTCAGGTCTTTCTTGTTCATGCGGCGGGAACGAAGCCGAGGTGCGCCTTGCCGTTGGTTGCCGATGCCGGTTTGCTCCGCCCCATAGTGGGCAGGACGTTAGCCGAGGGGACACAGGCTGAGAAGCAATTATTTGATTGAGAGTCTTTGGTTTTGACGAATAGGAATCAGCGAGCGGCGGTTCAAACGGCAGCCGCGACGGCTGCGCTACTTCGCCGCTGACTGAATCACTTCCTGCCCGATGGCGCGTTCGAGCCG
>CAZNOE010000077.1:8425-10025 GCA_964574525.1 uncultured Bifidobacteriaceae bacterium | reverse complement strand
TGCGCTACTTCGCCGCTGACTGAATCACTTCCTGCCCGATGGCGCGTTCGAGCCGGGCGCGTGCGACGGCGTAATCGTGCAACGCCTGGACTTGGGTGGTGCGCGCCTCGGTGAGCGCAGTCTGAGCGTCGAGCACTTCGAGTTGCGTGCCGGTGCCGGCGTCGGTGCGGGCCCGGGCCAGGCGCAATGCTTCGTCGGCTTGTTCCTGCACTTTCTTCTGCGATTCGAGCACTTCGCGAGCTTCGATGAAAAACGAATACGCGGTGCGCACTTCGAGTTCGATACGGCGCGCGGCGTCGTCGAGTTCGGTCTTCGATTTTTCGCGAAGCGCCCTGGCTTCGGCCACCTTGCCTTTGGTGAGGAAGCCGTCGAAAATGTTCCAGCTCATTTGTGCGCCGGCGAGCCATCCGTGCCTTTCGAAGGCGAGATCGTTCTCAAAGGAGGAGCTTCGGGTGCCGTAGCCGCCGAAGACCTGCACGCTGGGCTTGTAACCCGAATTCGCGTTCACGACTCCTTCCTGGCGCAGCGCCTCGGCCTTGCGCAAGGCGCCCAACTCGGGGCGACGCTCCAGGGCCTGCGCGATTGCGGCCGGCAGCTCAACGGCATACGGCACGGCGTCCAGCCTGTCGGTCAATTGGAGCGGAATGTCCTCCCAGATTTCCCGCGGCAGATTGTAACCAAGCAGGTTCGCAAGTTTGTTCTTGGCGATGCGATGAGCATTGCGGGTGCGGATCAGCGCCGGGCGGGCGTTGGCCACGGCGACTTCGGCGCGGAGCACGTTGAAGCGCGGCACGGTGCCGGCATCGAACCGGCGCTGCTGGTCGTCCAGTTCCCTGCCCAACAGATTCACCGAGGCTTCGCGCACGACGATCTGCTGCCCGGCGAGCAACACGTCGTAATACGCCACGCGGACGGCGAGCAGCGTGTCCACGACCACGGTTTGATATTCGAGCAGCGCCTGTTCCTGGGTGAGCCGCGCCGTGCGGAGCGCCGATTTGATGCGCCCGCCCTCGTAAATGGATTGCACCAGTTGAATCCCGGCGTTCCAGCTTTTGTCCGTGCCGAACGAAAACGAGCTTTGGCTCGGCGTATCAATGGAGTTTTCGTCAATGGCCTGAAACTGCCCGGTGAGTTGAGCCTTGGGTTTGGCAATGGCTTTTGTTTGCACCACCACGCCGTGGGACGCCTCGAGATCGCTCTTCGCTTTGAGGATGGTGCCGTTTTGCTGGAGCGCGATGTGGAGACAATCGGTGAGCGAGATGGGACGTGTCAGCCACACGGAACCGTTCGTCGAGACGCTCGTGGTGTTCGTCTCTGCGTGGCTCGGCTGGGCGAAGGCACCCAGGAGCGCAATGGCAGCGAGCAGGTTCAGAACAGCACGAAATATTTTGCGGAGGGAATTCTGGCTTTGCCTTTTCATAAATGTCGCAGCGATTTTGCACGTCACGACATGCGCGCGCCAGTTCTTTGCTGACCACGGCGGCGGCGGGTCCAAGGCGTTTCGAGGGCTTCCTCTTTCCGGCCGGCGATGACAGTTGGCGGCCTGCGGCGTTCCGGCCCTGCACGGGCCGGCGGTCATCGCAGCGCGATGACCCCACCA
>CAZNOE010000077.1:0-8325 GCA_964574525.1 uncultured Bifidobacteriaceae bacterium | reverse complement strand
CGGAGTTTTGGTGCCGAAGAAGACGGCGGCAAACGCCAAGGGGAACTGAATTGGGAGCGGACGGCAGTCAGGCGCGTCTCCCCGTCACCGAATCGCAAACCAATCCTTGACCCGCGGAGCAATACGCAGGATGAAGAAGGCGCTTCACATGAAACGACGTGAATTCTTGAAACGCGCCGCCGGTCTGGCGGGCAGCGTGATTGCTGCAAGTCAGATCGAAGCGCTCGCGCAGACTCAGGCGACGGAAGCCGCCCATTCCGGCGGCGCCGTGGTAATTGACCCAAGACCGCTCTTCGAAATCTCGCCGCATCTTTACATGCAATTCATGGAGCCGCTCGGGGTGACGGATTCGTCGGTGGAGGCGGCCTGGGATTACAACCGCGACGACTGGCGGAAGGATTTTGTTGAAACGACCGCGGACCTCGCGCCGGGGATGATGCGGTTCGGCGGATTGTTCAGCCGGTATTACAAATGGCGCGAAGGTGTGGGTCCCCCGGCCAAGCGGCCATGGATGCGCAATTACGTCTGGGGCGGCAAGGAAACGAATCGCGTCGGCACACATGAGTTCGTGGATTTCTGCCGTCGCGTCAGCGCGGAGCCAATGTATTGTGTGAACTTTCTCGGCGATGGCGAGAAGCGTTTCCAAACGACTCCCGAAGGCAATCGCACTGGCGACGCGCGCGAAGCGGGGGACTGGGTTTCCTACGCGAACGATCCGGACCATGCGGAGCGCAAAGCCAACGGCCACGCGGCGCCGTTCAATCTCAAGTTCTGGCAACTCGGCAACGAGACTTCGTACGGCAACGCCTGCTTCAAGAAGGACGAAGCTATCACGATGACAATCGAGTTCGCCAAAGCGATGCGCGAGCGTGATCGGTCGTTGAAGCTGATCGGCTGGGGTGACAACGGGTGGGCATCCGATCTGGTGGACCGAGCCGGCGGGCACATTGACTACGTAGCCGTCCACATGATGGGTCAGACGCCCATCCGCAAAGACACCGTTTTGCGCGGTTTCAAGTATCAAGCTGAGCCGAAACAGGCGTGGGCCGAGTTGATGGAGATGATCGGCCCGCGCATCGAGCAGAAGCTGCTGGCACTGGAGGAGTCGCTTGACCGTCGCAATTCGAAAATGCCCGTCGCCATCACGGAAGGGCATCTCAGCCTCGCGCCGCACAACTCGAATCCGATTCTCAGCGAATGGCTGACGGGTGTTTATCACGCCCGCGCGATGAATCTCTATCAGCGCCACGGAGCGCGGGTGAAAATCGCCACTACGGCGGACTTCAACGGCAATCGCTGGACGACAAATGCGTTGATCCATCAGGTGCCGGGCGGCGTGAGCTATCTGTTGCCTGCCGGTGCGGTAGCGCGATTGTTTAAGCGGCACAATGGCAAGGAGGGCATTTCCGTGAAGTCATCACCGACGGATCTCGACATTTGCGCAAGCCGGACGGGCGACAAGATTTTCCTTCACGTTGCAAACCTGAATTACTCCAGTTCAGTCGAGGCCAGCTTCGCGGTGAGCGGCATGACCGTGACTGGTGGACGCGTCCTGGCGATTGCGCCTGAGAATCCCCGGCAGGAGATCAGTCCGCTAAACCCGGATGTGTTTAAGCCCGTGGAACGTCCGCTGTCATTGGCGGCTGTGGTGAAGTGGCGCTTCCCGGCGCGCTCAGTGAGCGTGGTGGAATTGGATTGCCGGCTCACTTGACCGCGACACCGCTGAACTGTAGCCACCGACGTGAGGAGGCGAATGAGGTCGCTTCAGCCGCAAGGGTGGATTTAGGGCGTCCTGAAAAGGGCGGCCCTCTTATTTTGCAGGAGTGCGTGGCCGCTCAGTTAAATCGCTCGGACCACCATAAGACCAACGGCCAACCACATGGGGTGAACACCCCATAGCCAACGACCAGGCCGGTCAGTAGGATGCTTCTTGCGTTAGAACCAGGCACACAACAACACAAGGAAATGCGCATGATGAAAACACTGCATCTACCGGCACTCTGGGTCGGAGACGCGGTGTGACCACTTCATGTCACATGACAGTCGGAGCGCGGCGTCGCTATAGTCGGTGGATGTTTCAGGAGCCGGAGCGGGAGCTTCCGGGCGAAGGCTTGGGAGTTTTGCGCCTGGCTAGTGTGTCAGTTCGAAAATTGCGGGTGAGATTTCGTTTAGCATTTGACAAAATATGGAGAGCGTTCTCCCCACTTTTCAGCAGGCTGGCAGCGATGAAACAGAGAAAATAGAGTCAGAGTTCAAGTTGACATACTACCTACCACCTGGGTCGCACGTGATGTCATGCGCCAGCCTGTTTCTTTCGAAAAAGCAAACAAGTCAAACCAACCAATATGAAAACCCAAAAGTTATTGAAATTTACGAATTCCCTCACGATGGCCGCTTTCGCCAGCGCGTGGATGGCCATCACGCCGGGTGCGCGGGCAAACGACTGGAATAGCGCCGGCGCGGGCTGGTGGAACGACGCAGCCAACTGGATCGGCGGCGTGCCCGACAATACCGGCGGCTGGGCCATCGGCAACATCGGCAACGGCGGCACGGGGATCATCACCAACATGGTGCCGCATGTCAGCGAGGCGTGGGCCGGCAACGGCGGGGTCGCGGGCACCATCATCGTCACCAATGGCGGGACGCTGCCCGTTGACAACTGGCTGGTGGTGGGGCGCACTGGAGCTGGCGGAAACACTCCCCTTTCGACACTGATTGTTGCCGGGACTGGTATCATCAACAAGACGGGCGATGGTTTCATTGTCGGCGACGGCACCTTTTGCCTCGGGCAGGTGATCGTAAAAGACAACGCGGTGGTGAACGTGAACGGCGGTTGGAATGGGATTGGCAATGGGAACGGTGGCGAAGGTTGGCTCACCCTCCAGGACAATGCCGTTTACAATGTAGCCGGCCGGGACTGGAACATCGGAGACTGGGGCAGTGGACGCGGCCACGCCTACATCAAGGATAACGCCACTCTCAACGTCTCCCGTTTCTGGATCGGCAAGACCGACACAACCTTTGGCCGGGTAATACAGACCGGCGGGGCCATCGTCGGGGCCACGGGCGGAAACGAGTGGACCATCGGCGGAGAAAATGGCGGGTCAACCGAGGTTTACGGTTACTACGGTTTGTCCGGCGGAAGCCTCAGCAACCCGAACAATTTCCAAATCGGGCGCTATGGCAAGGGTGTGATCTATCAGTCGGGCGGCAGCATTTCGGCGGGAGGCTGGACTGCGATCGGACGATTCTCCGGCGGGTTAGGCGTGGTCTGGGTTTCCGGCGGGACTTTCACACATACGGGGACGGGCACGCAATTGATCGTCGGTGAGAATGGTCGTGGGGAGTTCTCGCTCACCGGCTCGGGAGCGCTCGACTGCAACCTGAAGCTGCGCCTTGGCAATCCAGGTGGTGTGGGGATCGTCAATCTTAAGAGCGGTTCGGCTGCTGTTCCCGGCATCGAACAGACGGGTGGCTCGGGTTATCTGAACTTCCAGGGCGCAACGGTTCGCGCCAAGGCTAACAGCGTTTCGTTCCTGGGCGGTTTGGCCGAAGCCGCCGTTTACTCCGGCAACGCCATCATTGACACGGCGGGCTTTGACGTGTCCGTGGCGCAAGCTCTGATCGCGCCCAGCGGCGACGGCGTGCAAAGCATACCCATCACGGACGGCGGCGCTGGCTATCTGGCCCCCCCGATCGTGCAGATTGACACCAGCGGCGTCGGAAGCGGCGCTACCGCAGTTGCCCAAATTAATCCGGTCGCCGGCACCGTCACCAACATCGTGGTAACCTGCTCCGGTTATGGCTACGGTGGCGCCCCGAATGTGACTCTCATTGGCGGCGCGGCTTCGACGCCGGCCACGCTCGGCACGGCCACGCTCGCCGCGGTTTCCTCCGGCGGCCTGATCAAAAACGGTAACGGCACTCTTACGCTCAGTGGCGCCAATACCTATACCGGTGCGACCGTGGTGAATGCCGGCAAAGTGATCGCCGGCACTGCCGCCACCGGCAGCGGCTCCTATTCGGTGGCCAGCGGCGCGGGCTTCGGCGTGACTCTCCCCACCGCCAATGCTCAACTGAATTCAGCCAGCCTGACTCTGGCCGCTTCCACACTGGATATTGACCTTGGCGCGTTCGGCAATCCTACTTTGGCTCCGCTAAACGTGATCGGCGCTTTGGCGGTAAATGGTGCCGTCGCCGTCAACATCGACTCCTCCCTGCCTCAACTGGGTCAATTCCCGCTGATCAAGTACGGCAGCCGAAGCGGTTCGGGCAACTTCAGCCTTGGCTCGCTTCCCCCCGGAGTGGTGGCCACGATTGTGACAAACGCAGGGGGTTCCATTGATCTCAACATCACTTTCGTCGCCGCGCCGCGCTGGGACGGTCAGGCGGGTGGAACCTGGGACATCGGTCTCACCACCAACTGGGTTGAACTCAGTTCCAGCCTGCCGACTTTTTACGCGGATGGAAACCCGGTGTTGTTCAATGACTCCGCGCTGGGCACCACGAGTGTGAACCTTGGTGTGACCGTCAATCCGGCCAAGGTCACCGTCAACAACACCAATCTCAATTACTCCTTGCGTGGCAGCGGCAAGATCAGTGGCTCGGCCACCTTGATCAAACAGGGCACGGGCAGCCTGGCATTGAACACCCTTAACGATTACACCGGGGCGACCCGCATCGAGGGTGGCACGGTAAGTGTGACCAACCTCGCCAATGGCGGCCAGCCCAGCGCCATCGGCAGTTCATCATCCGCCGCCAACAACCTGGTGCTCGCCAGTGGCACCTTGAGCTACTCCGGTCCGGCGGTCACCGTGAACCGCGGCTACTCCGTTCAAGGCGCCAATTCCACGATTGATGCCCAAAGCGACCTGGGCTTGAGCGGCCCGGTGTCCGCCACGGCAGGGAGTGCGTTCGTCAAAACCGGCCCGGCGAAGTTAACTTACCTCGGCGCTGGCGTGAAGGAACTCTCGGGCGGCGGAGGCCCTGGTTACCGGGTCGAGGCCGGCACGGTGCTCTTCGATGGCACGGGTGGCGCGCAGACCAATCACAGCCAGAATGAATTCTGGGTCGGCAACACCATCAACAACGGCGCGTCGCTGGTTCTCAGCAACACCACGTTGAATGTGGATAGCTGGTTCGCCGTCGGTCGTGGCAATGGCTCGGCGGGATATTTGAGCACCGCAACCTTATACAATTCCAAGTTGAGGTCCGGCAACGTTTCGATGGGTTATGACAACAACATTGCTGGCAATCTCGCGCAGCAGACCCTGACACTGAACGGCACATCCACGCTCACAAACAACAGCGATATGAACCTTGGCGAGAGCAGCGGTTCAACCTCCACCATCCTGTTGAATGACAGCTCCATCCTCTTCTCCGACTCGCGCGTCCATTTGGGTTGGCATTCCGGCGGTGTCGGCACGCTGACTCTCGCTAACTCCAGCGTCATGAACGTGGACGCGTGGTTCTCCATCGGTAACGAGGGCGGCAGTGGCACCCTGACGGTGAAGGACAATAGCACTCTTCGGGTGCTCTGGGACATGAACGTCACTGACGTCAACACGGGTGACGGCACGATGAACATCCAAAACAACGCCCAGGTGATATGGGGAAGCCTCTTCGTTGGCAAAGGTGCCGGCAGTTCCGGCTTGGTGAACCAAACAGGCGGCAGTGTCCTTGCAACTGACTTCCGTGAGGCACATGTCGGATTCCACGGTACTGGCACCTATAACTTGAGCGCGGGGAGTATTGTCGCGCCGAGTCACTGGTTTGTCGTCGGCCGCTATGCCGACGGCCCCGGCGTGTTCAACATCACCGGAGGCACCTTCATTCACGGCACGAACGACGCCGGAAGACTCTTCCGCGTTGGCGAGGAAGGCGCGGGCACGCTGAACCTCAGCGGCACCGGCATTGTGGAAACAAGTGGTAACGCGCTGACCTTGGGGAATACGGCAGCCGGCAACGGCACCATCAACCTGAATGGCGGTTCGCTCCAGGCCCGCCGCATCCTTGGCGGCCCGGGCGCCGGCACCTTCTATTTCAATGGCGGCGTGTTGCGCGCCGGCCCGAACGCCAATGCGGACTTCATCACGGGGCTGACGACGGCCAACGTGCTTGCCGGTGGCGCGGTCATTGACACCAGCACGAACAAGGTCGGCATCTCACAGGCGTTGCTCGACGGTGGCGGCAATGGTGGCTTGACCAAGCAGGGCACGGGCGCGCTCTACCTGAACGGCGCGAACACCTACACCGGTCCCACGCTCGTCAGCGCGGGTACGCTCGGCGGCTCCGGCTCCGTTGCAGGTTCAGTCACCGTCGCGGCGGGCGCCACGCTCGCACCTGGCACATCCATCGGCACGCTCACGGTCGGCACCACTCTTACGCTCGGCGGCAACACGGTGATGGAAGTCAGCAAGGACAGCGGCGCCGCCGCCAGCGACCTCGCCTCCGTCACGGGCAACCTCGCCTTCGGTGGCACACTCACCGTGGTGGTCGCCGGCACGAACGTGCTGGCCGTCAACGACACCTTTAATCTATTCGATTGGGGCACCCGCAGCGGTTCGTTCACGGCGACCAACCTGCCGGCTAATTACACGTGGGACCTCAGCCAGTTGGCGGTGAACGGCACGATCCGTGTCACGGGCGTTTTGATCGCACCCACGGTGAATCGTCCGGTTTACTCCGGTGGCAACTTGATCGTGACCGGCACTGGCGGCATTCCTGGCGGCAGCTATACCTGGTTAACCTCAACCAACGTCGCCGCGCCCGCAGCGCAATGGATCACCAACACGGTCGGAACGCTCGATGGCAGCGGTGCGTTCTCGAACGCGCTGCCCGTGAACACTTCCGAGGCGGCGCGATTCTTCCGGTTGCGCGCGCCGTAGTTTTGTATCCCGTGAGGGTCATGGGGCGTCCTGCTGAGGACGCTCCTTTTTTATCGCTGCAACAGTATTTTGGAATTTCGGTCTGTGGCTATTGAACCATCGCTGCACATACTTGAAGTTGCCACTGGCAGGCGGGCGTATTGTCTGACAGTATGTGATCCGACGCGCTGCATTGCCGGACCTGATTTGGTGTGGCCATTTCATGCCACATGACGGCGGTAATCATGCGCCTAACCTGACTACAGTTCATGAACGAGCAAGACGAGTCATTTCCGGGAAAGCGGTTTCCCTCCGCTTTCACTTTGATCGAATTGTTGGTTGTGATCGCCATCATTGCCATCCTGGCCGCCATGCTGTTGCCCGCGCTGGCCAAAGCCAAAGCCAAGGCCACCCAAACGTCCTGTATAAACAACCTGCGTCAGATTGGAATCGCGACCGTGATGTACGTGGGGGACCACGGCAAGTATCCGGGATGTTTGATGACACCGAACACCCTCCCGAATTTCTATTATGTGTGGCCGCCGCGCTTGTTGACGTTTATGGGGGGAAACCGCAAGGCGTTCTGGTGCCCGGCCGCCAATCCGAACAGCGCCTGGGACACCAATCTTAACAACTCTCTCGGCGCAACTGGCCCCGGCAACGTTTATGATATTTACGGCATCAGGAATACGGCCCGTTTTTCCTATGGTTTCAACGACTGGGGACTAAAAGACCCCGGGCCGGGCCAGCTTGGCTTGGGAGGCGATGTGGATGTACCCGGAGTCGGCGAGGTGAAGGATTCGCAAGTCAAGAATGCGTCGGAAATGATCATGGTTGGAGACAGCAAGCCGGACGGAAGCTTCGACGGAAATATCGATCCGAAGAATCCTGCGGAGTGGCCCTCCAACCGGCACAATCGCCGCACGTGCATCATGTTTGGCGATGGACACGCCGAAGCGGTCAAGCGCAAAGACGCGATTGATCCGAACAACAACTTGTGGCGGTCGCGTTGGAACAACGACAATCAGCCGCATCCCGAGTATTCCTGGACGGTGAATGCGGCGCAGGAGGCGAGGATTGATCCGTGAGCATGGTGGCCCCCGGAGCGCGGACAGCTTTGTCCGCGTGATCGTCGGGCGCAGGCTTGAAACTCGCGGACAAGGCTGTCCGCGCTCCGAGCCGACACTTTTCTTCCGGGATGATTGGTTTACAAAAGGGATTACCTAACTATGCACAAATGGACAACCACAGCCAGGACAATGCTGCTGGGCATCTCGCTGAATTCGTTCAGTCTCACGGTCGCTTCAGCAGCCGACCAAAACATTCCGCCCCTGCGCCCGCCCGCCGTGCCGCTGGTTACGCACGATCCGTATTTTAGCATCTGGTCCCCGGCGGACAAACTGACCGACGCGGACACCGTCCACTGGACCGGCAAGCCGCATCGGCTCACGAGCCTGGT
>CAZNOE010000076.1:0-14416 GCA_964574525.1 uncultured Bifidobacteriaceae bacterium | reverse complement strand
TGATGGCGCGAGTGAGATGGCGATTGATTCAAGCCGCCCGCTCAATCCGCTGAATCGTCGCAGCCTTCGCATTCGGGTCGGCGGTCCATTCCAACTTGAAAGCGAAGGTTACTGGGGAATGAACGTGGCGAAGGACGCCAGTTACATCCTTAAGCTCGCAGCGCGTGCGACAGATGGTTTCACCGGCCCGCTCCGCGCCCGCATTGTCAGTTCATCAGGAAAGGAACTTGCCTCCGCCGAGATCGAATCAATCGGAAACAATTGGGATTACCACTCAGCCGACCTTCGTGCCAGCGACAACGACCCTAAGGCGCGTCTGGAAATCTCAGGCTCCGGCAAAGGCACTTTGTTCCTTGACATGGTTTCGTTGCTGCCCAGGCAAACCTGGAAGAACAACGGCTTGCGCCCTGACCTCGCCGAATCGCTCAACGGCCTCAAGCCGTCCTTCGTCCGCTTCCCCGGCGGCTGCTGGGTCGAAGGCGAAGACATGGCGCACATGTACAACTGGAAGAAAACAATCGGCAACCTCGACGTGCGCACGCCGCTTTGGAATATCTGGGGTTACAACGCCACGCACGCGCTTGGCTTCCATGAATATCTCCAGTTGACCGAAGACCTCGGCGCGACGCCTCTCTTCTGCATCAACGTCGGCATGTCCCACAAGGAAGTCGTCCCGATGGATCAAATGGGCCAATGGGTGCAGGACGCGCTCGACTCCATCGAATACGCCAACGGCCCGACGAACACTTTCTGGGGCGGCTTGCGCGCGAAGCATGGTCACCCGGCGCCCTTCAATCTGCGCTACATGGAAATCGGAAACGAAAACGGCACGCGGCTCTACAACGAACGCTGGGCTCTCATGTATCGCGCGATCAAAAGCAAACATCCCGGGATGCAACTCGTCGCGAACTTGTGGCAGGGTAACGTGCCGCGAGATCCGAAGCCCGACTTGATTGACGAGCATTACTACAACACGCCGGAGTTTTTCATGCGGCAGGCGCATCGCTACGACAACTATGATCGCAACGGTCCGAAGATTTTTGTCGGCGAGTACGCCGTCACGCGCAACGGCGGCAAGGGCAACCTGCGCGCCGCCATCGGCGAAGCAGCGTTCATGACCGGCATCGAACGCAATTCGGATGTCGTGACGATGGCGGCCTATGCGCCGTTGTTCGTAAACGTCAATCACCGGAAATGGAATCCCGACCTGATCAACTTCGACAGCTCGCGTTGGTACGGTCTGCCCGGCTATTACGTGCAGAAATTGTTCAGCGAGCACCGCGGCGACGTGGTGCTGCCGACGACGGTCGAGGCCGGCACCGTGAACGAAAAACCGCCGACCGGCTGCGTCGGCGTCGGCACATGGAATACGTCCGCGGAGTTCAAGGACATCAAAGTCACGGCGCCGGATGGGAAGGTCCTGTTCACCTCCGACTTCAGCAAGAACAGCGACGGCTGGAAACTGCTCGGCGACGGCGCGAACTGGACCGTGCAGGATGGCGTCTTGCGCCAGACGGCGGAGCGCGAATTCATTCGCGCGCTCACCGGCGATAAATCGTGGACCGATTACACGCTCGAACTTAAAGCGCGGAAGGTTTCCGGCCGCGAGGGCTTCCTGATTCTTTTTCACATCAAGGATGACGAGGACCGCACCTGGTGGAACATCGCTGGCTGGAACAACACGCAGCATGGCGTCGAACTCGGCGAGACGCTCGACGGCAAACGCGGCAGCGTGGAAACCGGTCGTTGGTATGACATCAAGGTTGAAGTCACTGGCCCGGGCGTGAAATGCTCGCTCGATGGCCGCGTGATTCACGACCTCAAGAATTCGCTGTCCACGACGCGCAGTTTGTTCGCCAGTGCCACGCGAGATACCAGGAGCAACGACGTAATCGTCAAAGTTGTAAACGCCGCCGCCGACGCGACCGAAACCGATGTCCAACTGACGGGAATCAATCAGGTCGCGGGTGAGGCTCAAGTCATCGTTCTCACTTCGGCTGACCCGAGGGACGAAAACACGCTGGACGAACCGCTGAAGGTTTCGCCAAAAGCGCAAACTCTCAAACTCACCGGGCCAAAGTTCACGCACGCATTCCCCGGCAATTCATTGACGGTGATTCGCGTGAAGGCGTCTCAACAATCCGCAGCCAACTGACCGGGGTGGGCCACAGGGTCTGACCCTTTTGCGTTGTGCAGTTCGAGCTGACCATTAACCTGAAGGCATTGCTGACTCTGATTGTCACCGTCCTGCGCGGCCTCGTGTCTCTTCTGGTCGCGGCGTTTTGCTTCGGAGATGTATCGGCTGCCGAAACGAACAGTCCGATCAATACCGGCACACCTTCCGCCCGCCCAAGCTTGCGCGATGGGCGCATTCATGATCCGTCCACGATCGTCAAATGCAACGATGAATACTGGCACTTTGCGACCGGGATGGGAATCATCTCGCGGCGCTCGAAAGATTTGATGAACTGGACCAACGGCCCGCGCGTCTTCATCAACGCACCTGCATGGACCACCAACGCCGTGCCCGGCAACCGCGGCTACTTCTGGGCGCCGGATGTCATCTTTCTCACGAACCGATACCTCCTCTACTATTCCGTCTCCACCTTCGGAAAGAACACCTCCGCCATCGGTCTGGCGACGAACCCCACGCTCGATCCATCCGATTCAAACTACGCCTGGACCGACCACGGCATCGTTATTCAGTCCAGCCGCAGTAACAATTTCAACGCCATTGACCCGGCGGTAACGCGCGACGCCGAGGGTAATCTTTGGCTCGCCTTCGGTTCTTTCTGGAGTGGCATCAAGCTTATCCAACTCGATCCCGCGACGGGCAAACGCCTCGCGCCGGACTCACCGATGTATTCGCTCGCGCACAATGATTCGATCGAGGCGGCTTTCATCCATCACCACGAGAATCGCTATTACCTTTTCGTCAACTGGGGAATCTGCTGTCGCGGCACAAATAGCACCTACGAAATCCGCGTTGGGCGCAGTGAAAAAATCACCGGGCCTTACCTCGACCAGGACGGCAAAGACATGGTGATCGGCGGCGGGACGAAATTCCTCGCAAGCGAAGGCCCATTCATCGGCCCTGGCCACGCCGGCATGATCTCGGTGGGCGGCACGAACTGGTTTAGTTTCCATTTCTACGACGCCACTCGCCGCGGCCTCGCCACGCTCGCCCTGTTGCCACTGCGCTGGAAAGCAGACGGCTGGCCCGAAGCTGGCCCGCGGAATGAAATGATCGTGGATCGCAAGAATTGATCCGATGAGTGAAGCGTCCCACGAAACTGATGTCGGAACCATTGCCCGTCCCCGATTCGGACGCACGCCGGCTGTAGGCTTTTGCTGGCTATGTCTCGGCCTCCTCACATCGTCGGCCGCTCTGGTGCATGAATGGAATTTCAACGAGACCTCCGGGACGACGTTCTTCGATTCCGTGGGCACAGCGCAGGCGCAGATTGTAGTGCTGGCCGGCGGGGGCGGTTATCAGCTAACCGGCAATGCCGTCCGCCTGGACGGCGGCGCACGGGCCACGGCGGATTACGCCAGCTTTCCGCCGGATATCTTCGACGGGTTGACCAACGTGACCATCGAAATCTGGGCCGTACCGCATTCGTTTCAGAATTGGGGGCGCGTCATTGACATTGGGCCGGGCGACAGCGTGCCCAATCCGACGGCCGACAATTTTCGCCTTTCGTTCTCGGTCGCCCTGGATGGCAATCAGCAGTGGATCGGGTTGCGGCCGATTCCGCCCGCAGCCAGCGCGCTGCTCACGCAGACCAATCAGCTTTATCACTACGCCGTCGTTTGGTCGGCGACGGGCGCTGCCGGCGGCGGTGCGACGATCCAGTGGTATCGCAACGGTGCGTTCGTCACCAACCAGGATGTGGGTTCGGCCACCATTGCCAATCTCGCGAATCTGGCGCAGACCGCCACCTGGCTGGGTCGTTCCGCCTATACAGGTGATTCGACCGCCAATGCCTCGTATCATGCGATGCGGATTTACAACGAAGCGCTCGATGCGGCGACCATCGCCCTGCACACGCTCAAGGGACCGGACAACGACGGGCCGGATGGCGTGGACGGTTTGATTCATCGTTGGAGTTTTTCCGAAACCAATATCACGTCGCTGCAAGATTCGATTGGCAGTCAAACCGGCCAGATCATTGTGCTGCCTGGCGGCGGCGGTTACGAACTGACGAATGGTCAACTGCGTTTGTTCGGTGGCGCGAAAGACACAGCTGACTACGCAAAATTCCCCCCGGGCCTGCTCGACGGATTGAGCAACGTCACCGTCGAAGCCTGGGTGACGCCTCGGTCAGCGCAGAATTGGGCGCGGCTCTTCGATTTCGGCTCGGGCGCGGGCATCACGGACACGTCCTTCTTCCTGTCACTGTGCCGGGGCACAGTGCTGAACCAGCAGCGCTTGGAGTTTATCCCGTATCGTGTGGATACCGCGCTGGCGACGACCGCCGGCCAGCAATATCATTACGTCGCCATCTGGAGCGCTACCAACGGCACCGGCGGCGTCGGGCGCATGGAATGGCATCGCGACGGTGTGCTCGCTGGCGGCGTTGACACAGGCCCAGCGACTATTGCGAATGTGGATGACACCGTTCTGTGGCTGGGCCGCTCGCAATACCCCGACGCCACGGCTGATGCAGATTTCAATGAATTGCGGATCTACAACCGCGCGCTCACGCCCGGCGAAATAAACTTCAACCGCCTGCTCGGCCCGGACAACGTCAACATCCCGCCGCCCGACGCCGTGGACGATACGATGATCATGAATCCCGGCGCGATGGCTTTGATCCCGGTGCTGAGTAACGATCGCGGTTCACAACCTAATCCCAACACGTTGACGATTGTGACGCCGCCCTCAGCGGGCACGGCTCAAGTGAAACCCGGCGGCAAAATTCTTTACACGCACAACGGCGGCCCGGCTACTTCCGATCAATTCACCTACACCGTGCAGAATTCCCTTGTTGACACATCGAACGTGGCGACGGTGTTCATCACGATCTCGGCGGCGCTGCGGTTGCCGAACACAACGATTACTGTTCCGAACACACCTCCACCGGTTGCCTATCAAGTGGTCAATGCGTTTCCCGGATTGTTTTTTGAAGACGCCGTGGCGATCCAAACTCCGCGTGGCCGAACCAACCAGATTTTCGTCGCGGAGCGGCGCGGAATTATTTCTTACGTTCCCGACATCCACGCGGCGACACCGGTGCGCCAGGTTTTGTTGGACATCCGCAATCAGGTTCAGTTCGACGACACGCCGCAAGGCGAAATGGGGCTGCTGGGTTTTGACTTCCATCCCGGCTTTGCAACCAATGGCTATTTCTTCGTGGCCTACACCGCGCCGGGGCCGCGGCAGGATCGCCTCTCGCGTTTCGCGGCCAACCCGAACACCCTCGCGGTGAATACGAACACGCAGCAGATTTTTTTCAGCGTCGTGGACGAGGCGTTCAATCACAACGGGAGCGACGTGCACTTTGGGCCGGACGGCTATCTCTACATGTCCATGGGCGATGAAGGCGATCAATACAATGGACGGCAAAACGCCCAGCGCATTGACCGCGACTTTTATTCCGGACTGCTGCGACTGGACGTGGACAAACGGCCGGGAAATCCCGAACCCAATCCACACGCGGCCGTCCCCACCGACGGCAGCGGCAAGGCATTTTACAGCATTCCGGTGGACAATCCGTACGTGCACACCAGCCTGGGCGGCAGCTGGGACGGGACGTTCTTCGGCCAGACCATCAGTAATCTGTCGTTGGTGCGCGGCGAGTTTTTCGCCGTGGGTTTGCGGCATCCGTGGCGCTTTTCCATTGATCCTCTGTCCGGAGAAATCTGGGTAGGCGACGTGGGCCAGGATCGCTACGAAGAAGTGGATATCGCCGTCAAGGGCGGCAATTACGGCTGGGCGTATTACGAAGCGACGACCTTGGCGCGCTCGTTGTATCCCAATCAACAAAATCTCCCGACGAACCCGCCGCCGGGATTGACCTTGCCCATTTACCACTACATCCACGCTGGTCAGGGCGGTGATCCGAATTTCAGCGGCGACTCGATCACTGGCGGCGTGGTCTATCGCGGCAGCCGGCTGCCGGAGTTGTATGGAATTTATTTGTTCGCCGATTTCGAGTTTGCCCATCTGTGGGCGTTGCGCCGTGACGGCACCAACGTCACAGTCGAGCGCCTCGCGTCCAAGCTGGGCATCGCCGGGTTCGGCGTGGATCCGAGCAACGGCGACGTGTTGATCGCAAATTATTTTGACAACCAGGTTCAGCGGCTCGTGCGGACCGACGCGGTGAGTTCCAGCTTCCCGCCAACGCTCAGCGACACGGGCGTCTTCGCGGACCTTGCCTCGCTCACGCCAAATCCTGGAATCGTTTCGTACGAACCCAGGATCGCGTTCTGGTCCGATCACGGCATCAAACGCCGTTGGTTCACCATTCCGGACACAACCAATACCGTGGGCTTCGCGCAGGACGCGAATTGGGCGCTACCCACCGGCATGAAGTGGATCAAACACTTCGATTTGGAAATGGAGCGAGGCAACCCGGCTTCCCCGAAACGCCGGCTGGAAACGCGCATCCTCGTCAAGACCGACACTGGCAACTACGGCGTGAGCTACAAATGGAACGACGCGCAGACGGAGGCATTCCTGGTGGATGATGATGGCGACACGTTCAACGTAGTGTTGACGGTGAACGGCACGCCGACGAATCAGCTTTGGGAAATCCCGTCGCGCGCCGGCTGTCTCGCCTGCCATAGTCCGGCTGGCGGCGATGCGCTCACCTGCAACACGCGCGAGATGAACCACACGGCCAACCTGAACGGCATTGGTGGCAATCAGATCAGCGTGCTCAGCCAGGCCGGTTATTTCAGCGCCCCGGTGCCCGCGGTCAACACGTTGCCTGTTTACGCCACCGCCACGGAAACCAACGCGAGTCTCGAATTTCGCGCGCGCTCCTATCTGGCGGTGAATTGCGTGCAATGCCATCAGGCCGGCGGCGCTTCGCCCGGTTCATGGGACGCGCGGCCTTACCTGACCCTGGCGCAAACCGGTTTAATCAACGGCACGCCGATCAACACCGGCAGCGATCCCGCCAACAAAATCATCGTTCCCGGCGACCCGCTTCATTCGGTGCTCTGGCTGCGCATTCAGGGCACGAATGGTTTTGGGCGAATGCCGCCGCTGGCGACCCATCAACTCGATCAAACTGCGATTCAATTGCTGGCCGACTGGATCAGCTCCGAGTTGACCAATCGCCAAACCTTTCCCCAATGGCAGATCGCGCATTTCGGCTCCACGAACAATCCGTCAGCCGCGGCCAGCGCCGATCCGGACAGCGACCGCGCGAACAACTATTATGAGTTCCTCACGCGAACCTCGCCGCTCACCAACACGCCTCCACCGTGGACGATTACGATTGATGAAGCTGCCGGAACGGTCGGCGTGAATTTCCTCCGCCTGGCAAATCTGGGTTTCCTAGTCGAGACCAGCACCAACTTCGCAAACTGGATCGCCTGGGACGTGCCGGGCAACCAACTCTTCTTCGGCGCATCGAATACTTTGACGACGATCAGTGGTCCGCGCTCAGCCACCGATACGGACCGATTCTTCCGCGTGAAAATCTTTGAACCATGAAACTGACAGCACGATTGCCAATCCTGGCTGGGACCTTCGCCGCCGCAACAAGCCTGTTAGGCGCAGATACGGCGACGATCACCGTTCAAACCGACAAACCCGGCGCGAAGATCAATCCCGCCATGTGGGGGATTTTCTTCGAAGACATCAACTTCGGCGCCGACGGCGGGCTTTACGCTGAGCTCGTGAAGAACCGGTCGTTTGAGTTTCTTGACCCGATGATCGGGTGGAGCGGGCCGGTCACGAAGTCGGGCAAAGCCGAGATTCGTGAAGATACGCCCTTCAACGCAGCCAGCCCTCACTATCTGCGTTTCCACTCTGAAGGCGATCCGGGAACGCATATTCAAACGAAGGCTTCCGTGCCATCGGCGTGAAGGCCGGTGAGAGCTATGACTTTTCTGCTGAAACCCGCGCGATTGATGGAAAACCGGTGCTGCGAGTTGAACTGGTCGGCGCCAGCGGCAACGCGCTGGCCACCGCACGGCTGAAAAACATTCCCGAGAATTGGAAGAGAATCACCACCACGCTTCGAGCAAATGCAACCGATTCGAAAGCTAGATTGGACCTGATCCTCGAAGACCAAGGCACGGTTGACCTCGACATGGTTTCCCTCTTCCCGCGCAAGACCTGGAAGAACCGTCCTGGAGGCTTGCGTGCCGACATGGTGCAAATGCTCGCGGACCTGAAGCCTGGCTTCATGCGCTTCCCGGGCGGCTGCATCGTCGAGGGCAACGTGCTCAGCAACCGCTACCAGTGGAAAACGACCATCGGGCCGGTCGCCGAGCGCAAGCTCATCATCAACCGCTGGAACTTCGAGTTCAAACATCGGCCCACGCCGGATTATTTTCAGTCGTTCGGTCTCGGCTTCTTCGAGTTTTTCCAGTTGTGCGAGGACATCGGCGCGGAGCCATTGCCAATTCTGAATTGCGGCATGGCCTGCCAGTTTAACTCCGGCGAACTTTGTCCGCTCGGCCAACTTGAGCCTTACATTCAGGATGCGCTCGATTTAGTCGAGTTCGCCAACGGCCCGGTCGCCAGTACTTGGGGCGCGAAGCGTGCGGCGATGGGTCATCCGCGCCCGTTCAACCTCAAGCTGCTCGGTATCGGCAACGAAAACTGGGAAGCGCCCTACATTGAGCGCTACGCCAGGTTTCACCAGGTCCTCAAGGCGAAACATCCCGAGATACAACTCATCTCCAGCGCCGGCCCCTCACCCGACGACAAACGATTCCACTACGCGTGGCCGAAGCTGCGCGAACTGCGCGCCGACATCGTGGACGAGCATTGCTACGCCAACCCGAAGTGGTTTTTCGAGAACACCCATCGCTTCGACACCTACGACCGCAACGGCCCGAAGGTGTTCTTCGGCGAATACGCCGCGCAGAGCGACAAGGTCGTGAGCGTGAACAACCGCAACAACTGGGAATGCGCCCTCAGCGAGGCTGCCTTTATGATCGGCCTGGAGCGCAACGCCGACGTGGTTTGCATGTCATCCTATGCACCGCTGTTCGCGCACGAAGACGCCTGGCAGTGGCGGCCCAACCTGATCTGGGTGGACAATCTCCGCAGTTACGGAACGCCAAACTACTACGTGCAGCAACTCTTCAGCCGCAATCGCGGCGACCGCGTGCTGCCGGTGAAACTGGAAGCGCCCGAAGCTGGCCGCGCAAAGCTCTTTGCCTCCGCCACGCGCGATGAGGCGAAGCGAGAAGTCATCTTCAAGTTGGTGAACGGACATAATGCTCCTGCCACCGTTGAATTGAATCTGGCCGGCGCGAAAAAGGTTTCCGCAAAGGCGAAGCTCCTTGTCCTCACCGGCGGGTTGCGCGACGAAAACTCTTTCGAACAGCCGCGAAAAGTCGCGCCGGTCGAGAGCGAACTGAAAGCCGGCGCACCGCGCTTCACACACACCGTGCCGCCAAATTCCTTGACCGTGCTGCGGGTGAAGACCGAATGATTTCTTGAGACAGGATATTTCTATGAACCGACCCACCCCCGACCCCTCCCAGGAGGGGAGCCAACCAGCGGAGGTCCCGACCCAGTCGGGATTCCCCTCCTGGGAGGGGTTAGGGGTGGGTTCATGGTCCCGACGCGCGATCTTGAAATCGTGGAGGCTAGAATGAAACAAACCGCACTCCACGCACTCGTCGGTATCGGATTGCTGATAACCGCGGTGGAGTTCTGTCCCGCTGCGCAGACAGGTGAGCGCCCGAATGTTCTCTTCATCGCCATTGACGATTTGAACGATTGGGTCGGCTGCCTCGGCGGCCATCCGCAGGCTAAGACGCCCAACATTGATCGGCTCGCGGCGCGCGGCACGCTGTTCCTCAACGCCCACGTGCAGGCGCCGCTTTGCAATCCCTCGCGCGCGAGCCTGCTCACCGGTTTGCGTCCGTCCACCACCGGCATCTATGGCCTCGCGCCCGGCATTCGCGACGTTGCGGCCACGAAGGATTGCGTCACGCTGCCGCAGTATTTCGCGCGGCACGGCTATTTCACCGCGACGTTCGGCAAAGTTTTTCACGACGGCTCGATCCCGCCGCGTGTTCGCACGAACGAATTCAACGTGTGGGGCATCGCGCCGTCCACGCCGATGCCGAAACAGAAATTCGTCCACACGCCCAGAGACATTACGGCGATGGATTGGGGCGTGTTCCCCGCCGATGACCGCGAACAGGCCGATTGGAAAATCGCCGACGCCGCCATCGCGCAGTTGAAATCGCGACCGAAGGACACACCGTTCTTCATCGCAGCGGGATTCCGCCTGCCGCACGTGCCCTGTTTCGCGTCGCAAAAATGGTTCGACCTCTTCCCGCCTGAAAACGAAATCATCCTGCCGCCCGTGAAGGACCACGACCGTGATGACGTTCCTGAGTTCTCGTGGTATCTCCACTGGAAATTGCCAGAGCCGCGGCTCTCGTGGTTGAAGCAAGCCAACCAGTGGCGACCGTTGGTGCGCGCTTATCTCGCCAGCACGACTTTCATGGACAGCCAGATCGGGCGCGTGCTCGACGCTCTTGATGAAATTGGCGCTGCCGAAAAAACGATCATCGTGCTCTGGTCGGACAACGGCTGGCATCTGGGCGAGAAAGGCATGACCGGGAAGACCTCCTTGTGGGAACGCTCGACGCACGTGCCGCTGATCTTCGCCGGACCGGGCGTCACCAAAGCCGCAAAGTGCCGGCAGCCTGCCGAGTTGCTCGATATCTATCCGACGCTCGTCGAACTCTGCGGTCTTCCGGCAAAGGACGGTTTGGAAGGCCACACTCTTGTGCCGCAATTGAAGAACGCCAAAACCGTGCGTCCCTGGCCGGCGATCACGACTCACAATGTCGGCAACCATTCTGTCCGGTCGGAACACTGGCGTTACATCCGCTACGCAGACAGTTCAGAGGAATTGTATGACATACGTGCCGATCCCAACGAGTGGACGAACCTCGCTCGCGATTCCCGGTACGAGCCGGTGATTCGCGAACATGCCAAGTGGTTGCCGAAAGTGAACGCGCCGCCTGTGCCCGGCAGTGCCAGTCGAATTCTCGTGCAGGAAAACGGCGTATGGTTATGGGAAGGCAAACCAATCAAGCCTGAGGAAAGGGAAGATTAATCCCGTCGAACAGCGGCGACCGATGCAGACTGAAAGCTTGCAGACGAGGCCGTGAATCACGAATGATCAATCACTAATGGCGCGCCCAAATTCTCGTCGTTCTCCCGCGACCATGCTCGGCGTTCGCCTGCATGGCCCGAAGAATCTGCGTGTGGAACGCATCCCACGTCCCGGTGCACCCGGTCGCGGTCAAGCGCTCGTGCGAGTGAAAGCCACTGGAATTTGCGGCAGCGATCTTCATTGCTATCTCGACGCGCGGATTGGGGACACGTCCATTGGCGGCCCGTTGGTTCTCGGTCACGAATTCTCCGGCGTGGTCGAAGCGGTTGGCCCGGCGTCGTTCGACGGACGCTCCGAGCCGCTCAAGCCCGGGACGCGCGTGGCGGTTGATCCGGCGCAACCCTGCGGCCATTGCGAACTCTGCGAACACGGCCATCCGAACCTGTGCTGTCACCTGCCTTTCTGTGGCAATTATCCTTACGGCGGCAGTTTGTGCGAATGGATCCATATGCCCGCGCGGAGTTGCTTTCCCGTGTCGCGGAAGATTGACGACGAGGCTGCCGCGTTGCTCGAACCGCTCGGCGTGGCGATTCATGCGGTGGATTTCGCCAAGCTGCGGGTCGGTTACAGCGCCGCGATCATTGGCGCCGGGCCGATTGGTCTGTTGATTCTTCAAGTCGCAAAGCTCGCGGGCACCGATCCGATTTTCATCACGGACAAATTTCCCTGGCGGCTCAAGCTTGCGCAGGAATGGGGCGGCATTCCGATTCGTTACGACAAGGAAGACGCGGCACAGCGTGTCATGAAGGAAACGCACAGTCGCGGCGTGGACGTGGCGATCGAAGCGGCGTGGGCCGACCAATCCGTGGTTCAGGCCGCGGAAATGGTGCGACTCGGTGGACGATTGGTGGTGGTCGGCATCTCCGGCAGCGACCGCTTGGAACTCAAAGCATCCACCGCACGTCGCAAAGGACTCACGATTATCATGAGCCGTCGCATGAAGCACACTTACCCGCGCGCCATCCGCCTCGCTGAAACCGGGCGTGTGGATTTGCGCGGGCTGGTGAGCCATCGCTTTCCGTTGAAAAAATCTCCGGAAGCCTTCAAGCTCAACACGGCTTACGAAGACGAAGTCGTGAAGGTCATCATCAAAAGCTAAAAGCGTCTCAAAATGAGCGCCCAATACACCATCGGTTTGGATTACGGCACGAACTCGGTGCGCACTCTCATCGTCAACGTCGCCAACGGCAAAGAAATCGCCACGGCTGTTTGGAATTATGAGCACGGCACGGCGGGCGTCATCCTTTCGCGCGACCCGAATCTTGCCCGGCAGCATCCGGCAGATTACGTCAAGGGCGCGGAGATCAGCATCAAGAAAGCGCTGGGTCACGCGAAGAAACATGTGCGTGGTTTCCAGCCGCAACAAATCATCGGCATCGGCGTGGACACCACGGGCAGCACGCCGTTGCCGGTGGATGCGAAAGGCCAACCGCTCGCGTTCCAGAAAAAGTTTTCAAAGAATCCCGCGGCGATGGCGTGGCTGTGGAAGGATCACACGGGCGTCACCGAAGCGGCCGAAATTACGAACCTCGCAAAACAGATTCGCCCACAATATCTGGCCAAATGCGGCGGGACGTATTCGAGCGAGTGGTTCTTCAGCAAGATTCTGCATTGTCTGCGCACCTCGCCGGAGGTTTTTAACGCGGCCCATTCGTGGGTGGAATTGGCTGACTACGTTCCGGCGGCGCTGACGGGCACCGAGGCACCGGACAAGCTGACGATTGGCGTTTGTGCCGCTGGCCACAAGGCGATGTTCAATGCCGAGTGGGGCGGTTACCCGGACGCGGAATTCCTTTCGCAACTTGATCCCAAGCTCGGCGCGTTGCGCGCGCGACTGCGCCCCACGGCCAGCACGATTGACAAAGCAGTTGGCGGACTCACTGCGGACTGGGCGAAGCGCACCGGACTGTCCGCCGGAATTCCCGTTGCGGTGGGGGCGTTTGATGCACATCTGGGTGGAGTCGGTTCGGGCATCGCGCCGGGCACGCTGGTTAAGATCATCGGTACGAGCACGTGCGACATGATGGTCGTGCCTTTGGGCCAGTCGCTCGCCGATGTCCCCGGGCTTTGCGGCATCGTGAACGGCAGCATCCTGCCAGGCTGTTACGGGCTTGAAGCTGGTCAGTCGGCGGTGGGCGATATTTTCAACTGGTTCGTCAACTACATCCAACCCGGTGGAAAAAAGCCCGGTTCGCACGAGGAACTCACGAAAGCCGCGGCTAGGTTGGAGCCCGGCGAATCCGGTCTGCTCGCGTTGGACTGGAACAACGGCAACCGCACCATCCTCGTGGATCAGCGGCTCACCGGTTTGCTCCTCGGCCAGACGCTTTACACGACGCCGGCGGAAATCTATCGCGCGCTAATCGAGGCGACGGCCTTCGGCGCGCTGACCATCATCAACCGATTCGAAGAATACGGCGTAAAGGTCGCGCAGGTCGTCAACTGCGGCGGTATTGCGGAGAAGAACCCGGTCGTGATGCAAATCTATGCAGACGTGACCGGCCGGCCGATGAAAGTTTCGCGCTCGGCTCAAACCTGTGCGCTCGGCGCCGCCATCGCCGGCGCGGTGGTGGCGAAGGCGTATCCGAATTGCGAGGCTGCGCAGCGGAAGATGACCGGCCTCAAGCCGCGCGTCTTCAAGCCGAATCCGGTCGCGCATGCGGTCTATCGCGAACTCTATGCGCTATACAAAAAGCTGCACGATGCCTTTGGGATGACGGATTGGAACGGCAACCTCCACGATGTGATGAAGCAACTCATCGCTATCCGCAGCCGCGTGAGGAAGTAGTAGTTCGCCATTCACTTGAGCCAGCACGTTGCTGTGACAGTTTGCTTGTCACTGGTTCTGTTCGGCGGCATCTTGTTCGCCGTGCCAGCCAAGCAGAAAGGCAAACATCAAAACGATCCGGCCGCGCGAATTTATCGTCGCCTCAAAGGCGCGCGTGGACTGGGCGACGACGAGCTTTGGCAACATGCGCTGTTCTTCGCCATGTCGCCTCAACAACGATGCCGCTTCAGCCTCCAGACCGCCCGCTCGGCGCTTTCCTTAAGGCGCTCCGCCGGGAAGGCATAGATTGCATCCT
>CAZNOE010000075.1:0-14432 GCA_964574525.1 uncultured Bifidobacteriaceae bacterium | reverse complement strand
CCGAAGACATCCTTCGCGAAGCCGGCCGGATGCTGACGCGTGCGCTGAAGCATTCGGTGTCGCGATCCGCGGGTGGCAAAGAGCCGGTGAGAGTCAAACTTGATTCCCCAGGTCACGCGCCACCAAGTACTGCGCCGGTCAAGGATTCCGCAACGATAAGGCAACCCGCGGAGGAGTCACCGCCGACCCTCAACGATGCCCTGCCCAGTCTGCCTTACTCGCAACCGCCGCCTGATCCGGCCATCGTTGCACTGTTCCGCGAAACGGATGCGGTGCGCATCAACCAGGAAGTTTTCCGGCGGTTGAGTGTTCACCTCGGGATTGCGCCGCAGGAGGTTTATCTCAGTCTGCCCTGTGTGTTTGAGAACCGGCGGTTCGAAATCCTCAATTTCGAGCGACAGGAAATCACCAGCATGATGGAACTTCGCGGCACGGACTTTTACGGGTTCTACCTCAGCCACGTCAGCGAAAAGAAAGTCGTGCTGGTCTATGCCTGCAATGGCATGCACATCGAGTGGGGGCCGGACAAATGCGTACTCCAGCCAACCATCAGATCCGAAGCCGAGGAATACAAAGGCAGCGTCCTGCTGGGCATGGCCCAGGACAGGAAGGACGAATTCGTATTCGTGGTGCAACCGGAATTCAAGAAGTGGATCGCGCCGCACGAAATGCCGTACACCGAGGAGAACCTGCAATTTCTCACGGTTGCCGACCTCGCTACCGCCTCGGATGACTACAGGTTCATCTGGCCGGAACGGCCGGCGTCTCGGCCCTGAGCGATGCATTACCGGAGTTCCGGTCCGATTCTGTGGGCGTGACGAACTTGCCCGTCATGCGCCTGACAGAGCGGAAAGAAAACCTCACAAAATTGGTTGACAGGTTTCTGGCCGAAGGGAAACCTTTCGTCCGAACCCTTCACGACATACACGCATGACACGTACGGTTGTTGCGCGGGAGCGCGCACGAACCGGCGGGGCGTGGTCGAGGGATGATTGCAACGGGCAGACTCGGCGACGCTTACCTTCGGCGCGGGTGAGTTGCACTCTGCTGGCGGCGGTCTTGCTGGCGGGCGCGAGGGGTTCAATTCCACAAGGAGCAGGCTTATGAAATCATTTCTCCGCTGTATCATTCTTGCGGGTTCGCTGGACGCCATTGATGCGTTCTCCGCCACGTTCACCGTCACCACCACCAACGTCACCGGCCCCGGCTCGGTGCAACAGGCCCTCTTCGACGCCAACACGAACGCTGGCGCCGACACGATCAACTTCAACATCGCGTCGGGCGGCCTGACGATCAGTCCCACCAACGCGCTGCCCGCCATCGTCGAGCCGGTGACGATTGACGGCAGTACGCAACCAAGTTTTGTCAGCGCACCGATCATCGAACTCAATGGCACGAGCGCCGGCATCGCCACGGACGGACTCAAGATTATCACCAGCAACTGCACGATTCGCGCGCTCGTCATCAACCGCTTTCTCGGCGACGGCATTGAGATCGCGACCAACGGCAACAACGTCGTCGAGGGCTGTTACCTCGGCCTGAACCTCACGGGCGCGACCGATCTCGGTAACACGCTCAACGGCATTTTCATCACCAACTCGCCGAACAACATCATCGGCGGAATCTTTTCCACGCAGCGCAATTTCATTTCCGGCAACAACGCCGCGGGCGTCCATATCGGTGGAAGCTCTGCCACCAACAATCAATTACTCGGCAACGTCATCGGCCTGACGGTGACCAACAGCGCCGTGCTCAACTCTGGGGGTGGGGTTCGCGTCAATGCCTCGTTCAACGTGATCGGCGGCAGCGTCACCGGCGCGCGCAACACCATTTCCGGCAACAGCGGCAACGGGATCGAGATTCTGGGCGCGAACAGGGGCAATCAGGTAATCGGCAACTACATCGGCGTGGACCTCACCGGCGCGCTGGCCCGCAACAACAGCGCGGATGGAATCCTGATCAACAACTCGGGGGCCAATGTAATCGGCGGCAGCAACCCCGGCGAAGGCAATCTCATTTCCGGCAACACCGGCGACGGAATTGAAATCAACGGACTGAGCGCCACCAACAACCTCGTTCGCGGCAATCTCATCGGCACCACCGCCGCCGGTACCTCCGGCGTGGCGAATTCCGGCAACGGCATCCTGATCACCTCCAACTCCCGGAGTAACATCGTGGGCGGCATCTCCGCCGGCGAGGTCAACACCATTGCGTTCAACGCGCTGGACGGCATCTCCGTCGCCGCGGCAAACAGCAACACGAACAACGCGTTCCGCGGCAATTCCATCTACTCGAACGGCGACCTGGGGATTGACCTCGGCGCCACGGGCGTTCAAAACAACGACCCCGGCGACCCGGACGTCGGCGCGAACGCTTTGCAGAATTTCCCGGAGTTGAGTGCCGCCACCAACAACGGCAGCAGCGTGACCATCGCCGGTAGTATGAAGTCCACTTCCAGCACGCAGTTCGCACTGGATTTCTTCGCTACCGTCCTGTTTGACCCGTCGGGTAACGGCCAGGGCCAGTTTTATCTTGGCTCGACCAACGTCACGACCGGCGCCGACAGCAACGTGAACTTCATCGTGACTCTTCCCGTGGGTTTGAGTGGTCGCTACGTTTCGGCGACCGCGACCGATCCGTTTGGTAACACGTCGGAATTCGCCACCAACGTCGTGGCGCGCAGCACGGTGGCGGCGAACACCTTCACCGTCATCAACACCAACGACAGCGGCGCCGGCTCGCTGCGGGCGGCCATCAGCAACGCAAACCTGTCCATCACCGCTGGGCCGGACCTGATCAACTTCGCCATTCCCGGAACGGGGCCGTTCATCATCGCGCCTTCCAATGCCCTGCCCGCCGTGGCCGACATGGTGATCATTGACGGCTACACGCAGAGCGGCGCCAGCTCAAACACATTGGCCGTCGGTAACAACGCCGTGTTCCTGATCCGGCTGGACGGCAACAACGCGCCCAACAATGTTGCGGGTCTTTCCTTGTGGGGCGGTAACAGCACCGTGCGCGGCCTGGGCATCACGCGTTTCAAGAGCGGTTTCGGGCACGGCATCGAAGTTTTCAGCACCAACAATATCATCGCGGGCAATTTCATCGGGGTCGGCCTGGATGGCGCGACCGATCTCGGCAACGGCGGCAATGGAATTAACATCAGCAGTGCGGGATACAATTTGATTGGCGGCACCACTCCGGCCGCGCGCAATCTCATCGGCGGCAACACCGGCGATGGAATCGAAATCAACGGCGGCAGCGCGTTGGGCAACATCATTCAAGGCAACTACCTTGGGACTGACGCCAACGGCGTCCGCGGCGCCGTGGACCTGGGGAATGGAAACGGAATCAACCTCAACAACGCGCCGGCGACTCTCGTCGGCGGCACCACGGCTTCGGCACGAAACGTCATTTCCGACAACGCGGGGATCGGCATCGGCATCGGCGGCAACAGCGGCACGAACACCGTGATTCAAGGCAACGTCATCGGCCTGGACGTGAACGGCGCGGCGCTTGGGAACAATTCCCACGGCGTCAGTGTCGCGTCCAGTTCCAACACCATCGGCGGCACTGGGGCGGGCGAGGCGAACGTCATCGCCTATAGCAACGGCGACGGCGTGAGCGTGTCCAGCGGCACCAACAACGTCATCCGCGCCAACTCGATTTTTGAGAACGGCGGAGTGACGGTCGGCGCCCTGGGTATTGATTTAGGGACGAGCGGCGTAACGGGAAACGATCCGGGCGACCCGGACACCGGCGCCAACCAGTTGCAAAACTTTCCGGTCCTTACCAACGCCGTCGCCAATCCCGCCAGCACACAAATCCAGGGCACGCTGAACAGCCGGAGCAACACCACCTACCAGATTGATTTCTATTCCAACGTGAACGGCGATCCTTCCGGCAGCGGCGAGGGCCAGAAGTGGCTTGGGTCAGCCAGCGTGGTCACGGACGCCAACAGCAACGCCGTGATCAACGCGACGGTTTCCGGCGTGGCCTTTGGCCGTTTTATCACGGCCACGGCCACCGATCCGCTTGGTAACACGTCGGAATTCAGCACCAATATCGTCGCCGGCAGCACGATTTCGCCCGTCACGTTCACCGTCACCAACATCAACGACAGCGGCCTCGGCTCCCTGCGCGCGGCCATCTCGAATGCCAACGGCTTTGTTTCGTCGGGCAACGACACCATCGCGTTCAACATTCCGGGCGCCGGCCCGCACGTCATCGCGGTCATGTCGGCGCTGCCTTCCCTGACCGATCCGGTGACGATTGACGGATACACGCAACCCGGCGCGCAGACGAACAACCTGGCGGACGGCGACAACGCCGTGCTCAAGATTCAACTCAGCGGCACCAATGCACTCAACAACGTGGACGGCCTGCGGCTCGAAGCCGACGGCTGCGTCGTCCGCGGCCTGGCGATTGTCGGCTTCAAGGGAACCGGCGACGGCATCGAAGTGGTTTCCGCCAGCAACGTCATCGCGGGCAATTTCATCGGCTTGCAAACCGACGGTACGAACATATCCGCCAACGTGGGCAACGGCATTCTCGTTTCGGGCGTCGCCAGCAACACGATCGGCGGCGCGACGCCGGGCGAGCGGAACGTCATTTCCGGCAACAGCGGCGATGGCATCGAACTCTCGGGCGTGGGCGCCAGCAACAACATCGTCGCGGGGAACTTCATTGGCACGGACGCCAGCGGCACCCAGGACAAGGGTAACAATGCCGATGGCGTGTTTCTGAACAGCGCGCCGGCAAACACCATCGGCGGCGCCACGGCCAGCGCCCGCAACGTGATCTCGGGCAACGGCAGCGAAGGCATCACGATCCAGAACACGACGGCGACGAACAATCAGGTCCTGAACAACTACATCGGCACGGACGTGACGGGAACGCTGGCCTTGGGCAACAGTTCGCATGGCGTTCAAATCACGTCCGGCACGCCCAGCGGCAACCAGATCGGCAGCCCCAATCCCGGTGGGAATATCATCGCGTTCAACAGTCTTGACGGCGTGTTTGTCAGCGTGGGCACCAACAACGCCATTCGCGCCAATTCAATCCACAGCAACGGCGGCGCGACCGTCGGCAACCTCGGCATTGACCTGGGCACGAGCGGTGTTCTGGCGAACGACTTTCCAGACACGGCCACCGGGGCGAACCTGCAACAAAACTACCCGGTCCTGGCCAGTGCGGTCGCCAACCCGGCCAGCACAACGGTCCAAGGCACGCTCTTCAGCCGGCCCAGCGCGATCTACCAGCTTGATTTCTTCTCCAGCCTCGTGGGCGATCCGTCTGGCAACGGTGAAGGCCAGAAATGGCTCGGCTCGACCAACTTGACCACGGACGCGACCGGCAGCAATGTTTTCAACGTCACCGTGTCCGGCGTGGTGCAGGGACGCTTCATCACGGCCACGGCCACCGATCCGTTCGGCAACACGTCGGAATTCTCGCCGTGGATTCGAGCCGGCAGCACCATCCCGCCGCAGACGCTCACCGTGATCAACACCAATGACAGCGGCTTCGGTTCGCTGCGCGAGGCGATCCTGCTCAACAACCAACTCGTCAGTTCCACGAACAACACGATTGCCTTCGCCATTGCCGGCGCCGGGCCGCATACCATCGCGCCGTTGTCCGCTTTGCCCGTGCCGACGGAATCCGTGACGATTGACGGCTACACGCAAACCAACGCGTCGGCCAACACCCTCAGCAACGGCAACAATGCCGTGCTGAAAATCCGGCTCGACGGCGTGAGCGCACCCTTCTTCACGGACGGCCTGTCGTTGACCGCCGCCGGCGGCAATATCATTCGCGGCCTGGCGATCACGCGGTTCAGCGACGCCATCGAGCTGGGCACGAACGGCAGCAACCGGATCGAGGGCAACTTCCTCGGTGTGGGCCCGGACGGCGTGACAGCGGCCGCCAACTTCAACTACGGCGTTAATGCGAACAACAGTCCGGACAACCTGATCGGTGGCTCGACTCCCGCGGCGCGCAACGTGATTTCCGGCAACAACACGGGCGGCATTCTGCTGTCCGGCGCCGGCGCCGTGAACAACCGCGTTGAAGGCAATTTCATCGGCACCGACTTCACCGGGACGGCGGATCTCGGCAACACCGGACGGGGGGTTTCGATTGAAAGCGCCTCGACGAATCTCGTGGGCGGTACGAACGCCGCCGCGCGCAACGTGATTTCCGGCAACAACGGCGGAGGCGTGCTGCTCAACGGCACCAGCCAGGCCAACGCCATTCAGGGCAACTTCATCGGGACCGACGTCGCGGGCGGGGCTGCCGTGGGCAACAGCCAGGGCGGCGTGACGATGACACTGTCCACGTTCACCAGCCTGCAAGGCAACCTGATCGGCGGTACGAACGCCGGCGCCGGCAACCGCATCGCGCTCAACTTCGGCGCCGGCGTTTCGGTTCAGAACGGCACCAACAATGCCATCCGGGGCAACAACATTTTCTCCAATTCCACGCTGGGCATTGATTTGACATTCGACTCCAACGTCACCCCGAACGATCCCGGCGATCCCGACACCGGGCCCAACCAGATTCAGAATTTTCCAATCCTCTCGGGGGCGACCATCACCCCGGTGAACACCGCGATCCAAGGCAGTTTGAACAGCCAGCCCAGCACGACTTACTCGATTGATTTCTTCGCCAACGTTGCGCCAGACCCGACCTTCCCCAACGGCGAAGGCCAGCAGTATCTCGGCTCGACCAACGTGACCACGGGCGCGGACAGCAACGCGAACTTCAACGTCACGTTGCCCGCCATCGCCATCGGCCGGCACCTAACGGTCACGGCCACTGATCCGTTCGGCAACACGTCGGAATTCTCGCCCGCGCTTGCGGCAGCAAGCACGTTCCCGCCGGTGACATTCGTCGTTACCAACACGCTCAACCAGGGACCGGGGTCGCTGCTCCAAGCGATTCTGAACAACAACGCCACGCCCACCGCCACCAACAACGTCATCACTTTCAACATTCCCGGCGTCGGCCCGCACACGATTGCGCCCACCTCCGCGCTGCCCAGCGTCGTCGAGGCGGTGACGATTAACGGGTTCACGCAGCCCGGTTCCAGTTCGAACTCGCTGGCTGGCGGAAACAATGCCGTGTGGATGATTCGGCTGACTGGCACCAACGTGGGCGGTGCGTTCCGCGCGCTGGGGTTCCTCAGTTCGGGCAACATTGTGCGCGGGCTGGTCATCAACGGCTTTTTCAACACCGCCATAGATCTGCCGACGCGCGACAACGTTGTCGCCGGGAACCTGATCGGATTGGAATTGGATGGTTCGATTCGGGCGAATCAAGGTTATGGCGTGCTCGTGGGCGGCGCGGGCAATCGCATCGGCGGCACGGCGCCCGGGGACCGCAACGTTATTTCCGGGAACTCGTTTGACGGCATCCTGCTGAACACCGGGGCCGCCACGAACAACCGGATCGAAGGCAACTTCATCGGCACGGGCATTGGCGGCACGTTGGACCGGGGCAATGGCAGCCGGGGCATTCAGGTTCTTAACGCTCCCAGCAACTCGATTGGCGGGGCCGTCGCCGGGGCCGGCAACGTGATTTCTGGGAACACGTTTGACGGGATCAGTCTCTCGCAAGGCAACGGCACCGTCATTCAAGGCAACTTTATCGGCACGGATGTCACCGGCACGTCCAATCTCGCCAATGGCATCCACGGAATCATCGTTCAGCAGTCAACGAACGTCCTCATCGGCGGCACCACGGCGGCGGCGCGCAATTTGATCTCGGGCAACGTTCAGCGCGGCGTGTACCTGGCGTTCGCCGCCAGCAACGCGCGCGTCGTCGGCAACTACATCGGGACGGATGTCTCCGGCGCGCAGGCGCTGCCGAACTTCGGCGGCGGTGTTGGTATTGACTCCAGCTTCCACACGATTGGCGGCGTGGGCGCCGGCGAGGGCAACGTGATCGCGTTCAACAATCAGGTGGGAGTCCAAGTCAGCTCCGGCACCAACAACGCGATCCGTGCCAACGCCATTTTCGGCAACAGCCAGCTGGGGATTGACCTGGGGTTATTCACGGGCGTGACGTTGAACGATTTTCCCGACGTGCCCACGGGGCCGAACCAGCAGCAGAATTATCCCACCGTTACCAACGCGGTGCTCAATACGAACCATACCGTCGTGCAAGGCACGCTCGCCAGCCGGCCAGGCACAACCTATCAATTGGATTTCTTTGTCAGCGCGACCGCGGATGCGTCCGGCTTTGGCGAAGGCCAGCGCTGGCTCGGGTCGGCGCCGGTCACCACCGACGGTGCCGGGAACGGCGCCTTCAGCAATGCGGTGGGGGCCGTGACCGCGGGCCGGTTTATTACCGCCACAGCGACCGATCCGAATGGGAACACGTCCGAGTTTTCGCCTTGGGTCGCGGCCAGCAGCACGATTCCGGCGGGAACGTTTATCGTGGTGAACACGAACAATGCCGGGACCGGCTCGCTGCGTCAGGTGTTGTTGGACGTGGACCTCCTTCCGAACACGGGCCGCGATCTGGTCCGCTTCGCCATCCCCGGCCCCGGCCCGCACACGATTGCTCCGCTCACTGCGTTGCCGCGCCCGCTGGAGGCGGTGATCATTGACGGCTTCACGCAAGCGGGTTCGAGCAGCAACTCGGTCGTCAACGGCAACAACGCTGTCTGGATAATCCGTCTGGACGGCACCAATATCGCCTTTTTCGAGGACGGGCTGCGGTTCACCAATGACAACAACGTCGTTCGCGGATTGGAAGTGCGCCGGTTTCGCGGAACGGGCATCGCGTTCGAAGGCGGCCACAGCAACGTCGTCGAGGGCTGTTTCATCTATTCGAACAACGTCCACGGCGTCAGAATCAACGGTGGCGATGGAAACCGGGTTGGCGGCACGACCCCGGCGGCGCGCAATGTCCTCTCGGCGAACCTAAACTACGGCGTCGAACTCCGCGGCAGCACCTCCGCCGGCAATCTGGTTCAGGGCAACTTCATCGGCACGGATGTCACCGGCACGGCGGCGCTCGGCAACAACGTGGGCGGTGTGAACGTGGACAGCGCCTCGGACAATCTCATCGGCAACGCCACGGGCGGGCCGGGCGGCTTGCGTACGCCCCGGTTTATCCCCGGCATTCGGAACGTCATCTCCGGCAACGGCGGCGCGGGCGTCAACTTCCAGGTCTTTGCCGGCGGAGCGCCGAATGGCAATCGCGTCCTGGATAATTTCATCGGCACCGATGTCACCGGGACGCTGGGTGTGACCAACGGAGCCAGCGGCATCGTCATGGCCGGTGCCAACAATACCACCATCGGGGGCACCAACGAAAGCGAGGCAAACCTGATCGCCTTCAACGTCGCCGATGGGGTCCGCATCAGCAGCGGCACCAACAACGCCATTCGCGGCAACTCGATGTTTGCCAATGGCGACCTGGGCATTGACCTCGCGTTGGGCGGCGTTTCCCAGAACGACGCCGGCGACTTCGACGGCGGTGCGAATCTCACCCAGAATTTCCCGGTTCTTACGAACGCTTTGCTTACGGCCAGCAACCTGATCGTCCAAGGCACTTTGAACAGCCGGACCAACACGAGCTACCGGCTGGATTTCTATTCCAACACGGAATGCGATCCGAGCGGCAACGGTGAAGGCCGCCGCTGGCTCGGTAGCGTGAACGTCACGACCGGGGCGGACAGCAACGCCGTGATCAACGTGACCCTGCCCGCGCTCCTGGAAGGCTTCTTCATCACCGCCACCGCCACCGATCCCACCGGGAACACGTCCGAATTCTGCGCTTGCCAGGAGGTGCGCAGCGCCCTTCCTGCGCTGGACCTGGTGGTTACCAACACCAACGACAGTGGTACTGGATCCCTGCGCTTCGCGATCCACACCAACAACAACAGCTTCACTGCCACCAACAACCTGATCCGTTTCCAGATTGCCGGCCCGGACGTTAAGACCATTGCTCCGCTCACCCAGTTGCCGACGATCACCCGGCCGGTGATCATTGACGGCTTTACGCAGCCCGGCGCAATGGCCGACACGCCGAATGACGGCACCAACACGGCCATCTGGTTGATCCGCATTGACGGCACCAACGCCAGCCCCGGCCCCGTGGACGGCCTGCACCTGACCAGCAGCAGCAATCTCATTCGCGGGCTGGTCATCGTGAATTTCAGTGACGACGGCATCGAATTGGAATCCGGCGACGGCAACCTCATTTCCGAGTGCCTCATCGGGATTGACGTGGACAGCACCGGCTTTCCGCCTCCATCGCCTCTTGCCGCGCAACTCAGTTCGCGAAAGACGGGCGGCTCTGGCGGAAGTGCCGGAGGCGAACGTTCTGGAGGGGCGCGTAGGGGCGGAAACAACCGAGACATACGAATGAAGGGATCGTCGTACAACGTAGCCGACAGAAGGACCTCCACAGGCAACAGCACCGGCGACAGCATAGATATTGACCCAGACTCCCGCGACAATCGCGTGAAAGCAGGAGTCGGATTGGGACCCAGCAAGAAACATAGCGGGAAGGTGAAGAGCAACAGCAAGAAACACCCGGTGGGTCGTTCAGGCATCAGGAACGGCGGGCCGGGAACCAAAGTGCACGGTGCGATTGGCCCTACGGGCGATCCCAAGATCCAGACCGATCCTGAGTTTCAATTCACGGCCAAGATTGCGCCGATGAACTTCACCGCCGACGGGCAACCGCTTCACCAACGCGGTAACGGCACGATCCCGAACGCGCCGCCCTTGGCCTCCGCAACCATCACCCAGGCCGTCAATCAATCCGGCTCGACGCTCCTCAAAGGTGTTATTCCAGGTTTCCCGGGTCTCCCCACGGAGATTACCTTCTTTGCCATGCACCCGGGCAATGACTTCTTCGAGCGTGTCGGCATGCAGATTGTGACGCCCAATTCGTCCGGGACGGGCGTGGTGAACACCACCGTCGCGCGGCTACCCGAAGGCACGGTGGTCAAGAACGTCGCCAACAATGCCATCGTCGGATCAAGCCAGGACTCGACCACCACCACCGTGCAGGACAGCCCGCTGCCGGACGCCGACTTGGCGATCACGAAAGCCTCCTCGCCCAACCCGGTCGTGGTCGGCTCCAATGTCGTCTATACGGTCACGGTCACCAGTCTTGGCCCGAACACGGCGACCAACAACGTGCAGGTGATTGACCAGTTGCCACCGGGTGTCATTGTGGTGCGCTCCAACACGACGCACGGCACGGGATTCGGGTCCGGCCCCACGCGCGGTTTCAACCTGGGACCACTGACCAACGGCGAGGTGGCCGTCATGACCATTGAAGTCACCGTGACCAACACGGTCCCCTTGACCAACATCGTCACGGTTTCTTCCACCTTCGTGGACGACACGAACATCGTCAACAACGCCGACACGAACGTGACGACGGTCGTCACGACACCGCCTGGGGCCGACGTGAAGGTCAACAAGTATGGCCCGTCCACCAACAGAATAAACCAGCCGTTCTATTACCATATTTGGGTCACCAATCTCGGCCCCTCCACGGCGACCGGCGTTCGAATCACTGACACGTTGCCGCCTGGTTTCAGGTTATTGTCCACGGCTGGCGGCGAAGGCGTCTCGGTCACCGTCATGAATGGGATGGTCATTTTTGATCTGGGAACACTGGTCAGCGGCCAGTTTGACCTCGTCGTGATTGATGGATTGTTTACGAACGCTGGCACCTTCACCAATTCAGCCGTCGTTTCAAGCACCTCGACCGACACGAACTCCGCCAATAACACTAGCGCGTCCGTAACGACGGTGACGATTATCAATTCGACCGTCCAATTCACCTCGAGTACCTTCACGGTTCCGGAAGGAAACACGGCCCAACTCATCGTGACTCGCGCCGGCGACCTCTCCGGCTTTGTGACCGTTCCACTCCTCATCGGCGGTGGCACGGCCCGCAGTCCAGACGATTATCCCACCGGCTTGCGCATTAACGTTCAGTTCAATCCGGGCGAGACCCAAAAAGTGGTCATGCTCCCGACCGTTCACGATACGGTGCCGGAGGCTGACGAGGATGTGATCATCGCGCTGGCCAATCCCAGTGGCCCGGCCCGGTTGGGCGTTCCCAGCGTGGCTGCGCTCATCATTCAGAACAACGACGGCCCCATCGTGGACCCGCCGGTCATGATCGTGAAGCTCATCAACGGCATGGTAACCATCATCTATGGCGACGCCATGTATAGTGACGCGAGCGGGTCGGGGAGACCCTACGTGCAATACTCAATGGCCCTGCCGGATAGTTTCATGACTCTGCCGGGCGCTGGCAATCCGTTTACCCTTGGCATTGAATCCCCCGGCAGCGATTTCGTTTACTACTTCACCGATTTCGCCGGCAACAAGGTTTTCTTCCGCCTCATCAACGCGGGCAGCGTGACTACCGGAAGCATTGCGGGCCAGATCCGGGATGGAAACGGCAATCCCATACCCGGAGCGTTTGTCGGCGTCGGCGATGGCCCGCAGGTCACCGCGACCGACGCCAATGGAGACTTCCTGCTCACGGGCGTACCCGCGGGCATGACGCCGTTAAGCTTTAGACGTGTTGTCACCGTCTCGAATGAGATGACTGGCGAGATCGAATTCGTGGACCGCCGAATTATTTTCGACGTGAATGTCCAGGCCGGCGTGCAAACGGTGCTGGCCCCGGTAATAGTTGAAATCCCGACGGAACTCGGCAAACCGGTGTGCAATTGCGTGCCGTGGGCCAACATCGCCGGCGGCATCGTAAGCGGCACCGGGACGAACCTGGTGCAGACCGTGTTCGCCAACGGCGGCAAACTGGGCGTCTGCGCCGAAGAAGCGCTGGTCGTCATCACCGGCCCTGGTGGCATCAACATCACCAATCCCACGCGGCGGGTGACGATCAGACCCGCGGCTGGCGGCGTCTGGACCATCAGTTCAACCGTCTGCGGCCGGACCGTTGTAAAGTCCGTCACGCTGCCGTAACCGCCACGACTGGTCTTCCTGGGAATCCGAAGTCCGTCCATGGGACGCGAGTTCATTCTTCCTTGTCGAAGGCATTCCGCTCATCCAGAGGAAGTGACCCCACGTTTCATTCATGGTCGTCATCCGCCGTTCCATCGGCCTGTTCCCTGACAGCTTGGTCGCACCATGCACCGGCTTCGTGGCCAACGGCGACACCGGCGCGACGCTCACCCAAACTTCTGGCGGTCAGCGAGACGGGGCCTTTAGAACGGGGAGGGTCTCCATGTAAGCCATCAGCACGTGAATGAAGTAGATCAAGCCCGCCATTTCCAAGCCTTCCTCGAGCGCCGTGTACAAGTTGTAGCCGAGGGTGTCAATGTCATGGCTCTTGAGGTAGAGATGGCTGACGATCTCGATCCCGACGGCACCACTGCCGTAGATGATTCCGGCCCCGCACATCCCGTTGCGGGTCCGCCGCGGCAGCCGTGCCAGGAATCTCACGAACACGAGCGCGACCATCACAAACACTGGCGCGCCGACGTACGCCCAGTTGAATTCCGAGTCGCCGCGCAACTGCTCGACCCAGGTGTTGAGCATTTCGTGGATTCCAGCGACCTCGTCGAGCGAGAGGAACACGAAGCCGATGCCGAGCGCCTTCCAGTATCCCGCGCCGGCGGACTGCTCCTCGCGTTCGACTCTCGCGATGCTGAACAACAGCAGCGCGGAGAGGAGCAGAAGCGTCGCCGAAAACCACGTCGGGATGTTCTGCTCTTCGTCCACGTCGAACGTATCCTTGAGCAGCCAGTGCACCCCGCCGGCTTGGTAGTGGAGAACTTGAAGCGTGACGTGGACGATTAGCAAGGCGAGTGCGGCCGCACTAAGGAGCCAAATCGCCCGCGCCGGCGAAAGTTCCAGACTCGCGCGGATCCGTCCACTGGCCGCGCGCCCGGTTTCGATCTTCATCACTTCCTTCCTCCTGTGCTGGCGTCAGGCGCGCTCAGTTCGTTCACCGTGTCCGCCTCTTCCGAAAAGGCGCAAGTAGACGGATAATGATGCGCGGGTGGGTTTCGGCATGACGCAATGCCCCCCGAACGCAGAGTCGTTTTGTGCGGCGGGGCCATCCACGGGTGCGGTTTGCAAATTGCGATCCTTTGTTTACGGCAACGTCTGTTCGGCGCCAAGCGCCAATGGCAGCCTGCGTAGCCTGTAACGGCCTCCCATCTTTTCCGGCACTTCTTCACGTGTGATCTCACTCACTTGGCAGGCCGGAGACTGGCAACAATCATTCGCAGAATTTTCGTGTTCAATGGCCGGCTTGGCGCTTAAATCCGGTCCATGCGAACACTTCTTCTCGGCATTGACTCAGGCACGCAATCCACCAAGGCACTCGTCGTGGACGCGAACACCGGCAAGGTCCTGGGCGCGGTGTCGGAGGCTTACGATCTAATCCTAGACCTGCCACCGGGCGCGAAAGAGCAGCAT
>CAZNOE010000074.1:5887-14488 GCA_964574525.1 uncultured Bifidobacteriaceae bacterium | reverse complement strand
TCGACAAAGAGGATTGGCGGCTCTCGGACGCGTATCTGAAGTTTCTTGTACAGGAATTGAAGCCGTTCATTGACAGGGAATATCGGACGCGCGCCAATCGCGCTGACACGTTCATCATGGGTTCATCCGCGGGCGCGTTTATTTCGCTCTACGCCGTCAGCGAATACCCGGACGTGTTCGGCGGCGCGGCCTGCATGTCCACGCACTGGCCGCTGGCGGACGGGATATTGATCGAATACTTCAAGGACAAATTGCCCGAGCCGGCCAGACACAGGATTTATTTCGACTTCGGGACGGAGACGCTCGACAAGGGTTACGAACCGTATCAGTTGAAAATGGACGCCGCGATGGAAAAGCGCGGCTACCGCAGCGGTGTCAACTGGCTGACGCGCAAGTTCGAGGGCGACGAACACTCGGAAAAGGCGTGGCGGCGGCGCGTGCACGTGCCGCTGGAGTTTCTGTTGGGAAAGCCTGAGAAAGCGAAGTGAATCCTCACAGCTTCGCGAGCGAACCATTCGCCACCTGCCAGCGGTGCAAGTCCCGCCCCAGTTCGCGCGGCCAGTTCTCCTCGGTAGCAGGTCCGGAAGTCGGGCTAAAGCACGGCAGAGTCGTCGAGCCGCAAAATCATTCGGAAGTGCGGGCCAACGTCGGGAATTTCAAATTCTTCGCCAAGTGTTTCAAACCCCAGTTTGCGATAAAACCCGGCTGCGGTTGTCCGCGCGTTGCACCACAGCAGCCGCGCGCCGTTTTCCCGCGCAAACGCGATGCACGCGAACACGAGCGCCCGGCCAAAACCCATTCCCCGCGCTTCCGGCGCCGTGGCCATTCCGCGCAATTGCCAGGCGGTTACGCCAGGTTGCTCCGGCAATTCCGCGAGGTAAAGCGACGCGATGCCGAGCAACTGCCCGGCGCGAAACGCACCGTAGTGGCGTGTGGCCGGCGCGTCATCGCCGGGGAATTGCGATGCCGCGACTGAGCGGCCCGGACGCAGCACAGTCTGGCGCAATGGCAGCGTTTCAACGGCACTGATGACACGAACGTCGGCGAGGTCTCGCGCGGAAGTCATGGCCTCCCTCATGCGAGGACATCCTTTATTACTTCGCCGCTCACATCCGTCAGGCGGAAATCACGGCCCGCGTAGCGATAGGTGAGTTTCTCATGATTAAAGCCGAGGAGGTGCAACATCGTGGCGTGCAGATCGTGGACGTGAACCGGGTTCTCAACCGCGCGGTAGCCGAATTCGTCGGTCGCGCCGAAGACGTGTCCGCCTTTCACACCGCCCCCCGCGAGCCAGACGGTGAACCCATAATGATTATGGTCGCGGCCCTTTCCTTTGCCCGGTGTACCCGGTGAGGGAATTTCGACGGCGGGTGTGCGGCCAAACTCGCCGCCGCACATCACCAGCGTGTCCTTCAGCAAACCGCGTTGCTTAAGATCGGTGAGCAAGGCGGCGATGCCTTGATCCACTTCGCCGGCGAGCTTGCGGTGCTCCTTTTCGATTTCATTATGGCTGTCCCACGGCTGAACGTCGCCGTGATAACATTGCACGACTCGCACACCGCGCTCGACCAGCCGACGCGCGATGAGAAGCTGCCGTGCCTGCACCGTATCACCGTACATTTCGCGAATCGCGGCCGGTTCTTTGGAAATATCGAAGGCATCCGTGGCTTCGAGTTGCATGCGGTAGGCGAGCTCAAAGGATTGGATGCGCGCCTCAAGCTGTGGATCGTCGCCGCGCGCGCGCTGATGTTCCGCGTTGAACTCGGCGAGCAGATCGAGTTGCCGGCGCTGGGCCGCGCGGGAGACGCGGGTGTTTGTGATGTTCTCGATCAACTCCTCGGGCTTCGTCTTTTTCGTGTTGATGTGCGTGCCCTGATAGATGCCGGGCAGAAAAGCCGCCCGCCAGTTCGACACGTCGGATACCGGCAGCCCGGGACACATCGCGATGTAGCCGGGGAGATTCTCGTTCTCCGTGCCCATGCCGTAAGTGATCCACGCACCGTAGCTCGGCCGGGACAACCGCTCGTCCCCGCAATTCATCAGCCGCATGGATTGCTCGTGGTTGGGCGTGTTCGCCTGCATCGAGCGGATGAAACAAATGTCGTCCACGTGTTGCGCCGTCTTCGCGAAAATCTCGCTGACCTCGATCCCGCTCTTGCCATAGCGCTGGAACTTGAACGGCGAGGGCAACGCCGCTCCGGTAGGCCGCTCGGTGGTGAGATTGCCGGTGGGAATGGCTTTGTCCGCCCACTTCGTGAGCGCGGGCTTGGGATCGAACGTGTCCACCTGCGACGGACCGCCATTGAGATAGATGTGAATGATGTGTTTCGCGCGCGCGGGAAATTGCGGCGGCCTGGCTGCGAGCGGATTCGCGACGGCGGCGTTCGCGTCAGGCAAGAGCACGCCGGCGTCATTCAACAGGGCCGCGAAGCCCAACATGCCCAGGCCCGTTCCCATCTGCCGCAGCATTTGACGGCGCGTGAGCAATCGCGGAGGCAAATGTTCGAAGGGATTCACAATTTCTCGATCCGGTCGCCGACGGTGATGCGTCCCGGTTGGACGACTTGCGCATGGACCCCGCGCAGCCGCATCGCCCGGCCTTCGGGTGAATTGACGAATTTCAAGGCATCGGCGCCGAAGCGTTTGGAAAACTTGGCGCAGCCGGTGTGCGGTTTGGCGGTAATCTCAAGAATCGCCTCGCCGATTTTGAGGCGTTGGCCGGTCGCGAGATTCGTTTCGCTCAAGTCGAGGTCCACGAGCAGATTGTCACCGGCGAGCGGCCAGCGGTCGCGACCGCCAGCGACGAGCGCGAGGCAGCGCGTGTTCATCAACGTGAGCTGCGTTTCCGGATTCAAGCGGCCATCGGGCAGTTGATGGGTGCAATGCCGCGCCCAATGGTCGGCGGGAATGCCGGCTTCGGGCGTGACGGTGCAACTCTGCGGCAGTTCACGCAGTTCCTTGTCCGGACGCACAATGATTTGCACGAGCGTGCCGCCGTCGGCTGGCGATTGGCGCACTTGCGGCAGACCGCCGACAAGTTCGGCTTCGGAATAATATCCTTCGGCTGTCATGGCGCTATTTACTCACGGTCAGTCCACAAATAACAGTTCATTCGTCGCCAGCAACACCTGCGCGAACTGTTCCCACGGCATCAGGCCGTCCTTCGGTTGTTCCTCCGCTCCGGCTGTTTCAACAAGGCGCAACGCCGAAGCGATCTCGTGCTTTGTCGGTTTGCGTCCCAGCACGCGGCGGAACAGGGCCTCCACGCGTTGCGCGGGTCTTGTTGCGCTGGCAATTTCCGCACATGCCACCAGTGCGCGTGCCTGTTCCATCGCAAACGCTGAGTTCAGCGCGAAGAGCGCCTGCTGCGGAACCGTCGTGCGCGGCCGGCGCTCGACGCATTGATCGGGCACGGCAAAGTCGAATGCACGAAACAGTGCGGGAAGATTCTGCCGATCCACCAGGCCATAAACTGTGCGGCGGCTATTGAGCGGATCGCCGGCAACATCCACGGGGCGACCACCCATCGCAATGTCAAGGCGACCGGAAATGAAGAGAAGCGAATCGCGCATGGCTTCAAGGTCGAGTCGGCGACGGGGGAAATGCGAGAGGAGTTTGTTTTCGGGATCACTTGATTGCGGATTGCGGATTGCGGATTGCGGAATCAAAGAAGCCTGTTGATACGCGCTGCTGAGCACCATGACCCGGTGCAAATGTTTCAAGCTCCAGCCCGAGCGGATGAACTCGGACGCCAGCCAGTCGAGCAACTCCGGATGGGTGGGCGGTTCGCTGCGCGTGCCAAAATCAGAGGGCGACCCGACTAGCGGTTCGCCGAAGTGTTCCATCCAGACGCGATTCACAAGGACGCGAGCCGTGAGCGGATTGGCGGGCGAAGCAATTGCGCGAGCAAGTTCCCGGCGACCGCTGCCGTGCGTGAACGGCTGCGGGTCACCGCCAGTCAACACTTGCAGAAAGGCGCGTGGCACTGCGTCTCCGAGGCGCGCCGGACTCCCGCGCTTGAAGATATGCGGGTCGTGCGGCTTGGGCAGGTCCACAACGACCATCGCGCGCGCCGGCGGAGGATTGGTGGCGTTCACAGCCACTTTGTCGAGATTGGCGACAAGAGTGCCGTAGCGATCTTTTTCCACGCGCGACATGTGGTCGGAAGTATCGCGGCGGGGAAACCAGATCGGAGCGCCTTTGCCGGTGACGATTTCCAGCAACTCGCGCTGTTCCGCGCTCAAGCCCGGACTTCCGGCGGCGGGCTTTTTCGATTCGTCATACACATCGCGCAGGAGTTGCCCGTAGGCGCGCGCGACCGCCGCTTTGTTGGTCAGGGCGGCTTTGGTGAGTGCATCGGTTACGAGAGAGTTGAACGAACCGCTGCCGTTCCGCTTCTTCAGAGAGGCAGCGAGCGGACCGGCCTGCCTAGAAAAATCGCTCTCTGCGAGCGCCATCAATTGCGCCCACGGTCCAAACACGTGATCATCAGGCTTCGCTCGTGCTTCGACGAAGCGGCGCGTGCGCAGCATCAGGCTCGGGCGATAGTCCTCCGGGATGAGCGACAGCGCGAACTGCGTTGTCTCCGTGATATCCGGCTCAGTCGTTGCGGCACGAACGAGATAATCGCCGATGCGCTGACGGAAATTCTCGGTAAGCTTGCCGAACTCGGCATCAATGTGCTTTTCGAGTTCCTGCCGCTCCTTCGCGAACTTCTCCTCAAACTCGACGCCGCCCGCAACTTGCTTCGGGTCTTCGATCAACGGCAGGTCGTAGGGCCGCTCGGTGCTCGCGAACACGCCATACAGTGCGTAGTAATCCTTCGATGTGATCGCGTCGAATTTGTGGTCGTGGCAGCGGGCGCACGCGACGGTTAGTCCGAGAAAGCCGCGCGTCGTGGTGTCAATCTGATCGTCAATTTGGTCGTGCGGGTTGTTGTCGAACATCCGGCCCAGCGTGAGAAAGCCCATCGCGGCCAGCCGCCACAGTGGAAGTTTTGGTTCAACCAGGTCCGCCGCGATCTGGTCCTCCACGAATTGATCGAACGGCAGGTCTTCGTTGACCGCACGGATGACGTAATCGCGATAGGTGTAGGCAAACGGGCGTAACGCGTCTTTGCCGTACACAAGTACGAGGTCCTTCGTGTCCGCATAACGCGCCACGTCCAGCCAGTGTCTTCCCCAACGCTCGCCGTAGCGGGGCGAAGCCAGCAAGCGATCCACGACCTTGACAAACGCATTCCTCGAAGTATCGCGTTCGAAGGCTTTGATTTCGTCGAACGCAGGCGGCAGCCCAATGAGATCGTAATAAACCCGCCGCAACAGCGTTCGCTTGTCAGCAGGCGGCGCGAATGTGAGATTTTTCTCCTCCAGTTTTGCGAGCAAGAACGCATCAATTGGCGACTGAATGCGCCGCGCGCCTTTCACTTTCGGCGGCGCGGGAGTTTTTACCGGCTGATAGGCCCAATGCTGTTTCGCGTCCTCGAACGATTGCCCCGGTGCGGCGTGACTGGGAACGCAGGCCCACGCCAGTAGCAGGCCTATGCCAACCGTCTCGAACGCCAGTGATAAATTCTTCACAGGAATTTGCCATATCGTTCGCAAGCTGGAGGCGGGCGTCAACGACGAAGCACTATGATCCTGATGACGACGGCAATGGCAAGCGCACCGTGAAAGTCGTGCCCACTGCCGGCTGGCTCGAAACGTCAATCGTGCCGCCATGCGCTTCGACGATGGCTTTGGAAATCGCCAGACCGAGGCCGGTGTGGCCGGATGAACCGGTGCGCGACTTGTCCGCGCGAAAGAAACGCTCGAAGACATACGGCAGATCATCCGCGGAGATTCCCGGGCCGGTGTCAGTCACCGTGAGCACCGCCGTACCGCCCTGTTGCTGGGCCGTGACGCGCACTTCGCCTTGAGGTTTGTTGTGTTGGACAGCGTTGGCCAGAAGATTGGTGATCACCTGGCCGAGGCGTTCAGGATCGCCTTCGCATTCGAGCGCGGGGACTTCGCAATGAATCTTGATGCCGCGCTCAACAGCAAGCGGAAGAATCATCTCGACGGAGTCACGCACGGTGTTGGCAATATCGAAACGCAGGCGCTTCATGTCTTCCTGGCCAGCATCGAGGCGCGCGAGTTCGAGCAACGATTCGGTCAACCGGCGCATCCGTTGGGCCGCGCGCTGACAGGCTTCCACAGTTTCACGATATTCAGCGGCGTCGCGCTCGCGCGTCAGGGTCGCCTGCGTTTGCGTCAACATAACCGAAACCGGCGTACGCAGTTCATGAGCGGCGTCGGCGGTGAAGCGGGCTTGCTGAGTGAACGCGGATTCCAAACGCGCGAACGTGGAGTTCAAGACACTCGCAAGCCGGCCTAGCTCATTCTCCGTGTCGGCGGCGCTGATGCGTTGCGACAGATCGCCTGCGGCGATTTTTGTGGCGGTGGCGCTAATGTCCGCGATGGGCCGGATGGCGCGCGTGGCGATCCACCAACCGCCCGCGAGACCCAAGAGTAAAACAGCTCCGCCCACCGCCGCCAACCGCCAGGCCGCGAGGCGGAGGTCTCTCACTTCCGGGGCGATCGAACGGCCCGCCAGGATGATTTCGCCCGGTGGCGTGACAATGAATGCTTCACGAAATGTTCCCCGCGTGCGGGGCGGCTGAGGGTCGGGCCTCGGGTTCGGAATACCCGAAGGCTCCGCGGGCGGTGGCGCGCGGAGCGGCGGGGGTACTGCTGCGGGAAGGTTGGCGGAACCCGCGAACTGGTTGCCATCGCGCGTCCACAGAATGTAGTAAAAGGCGTTCGTGTCGCTTTCGTCAAAAAGCGGGGCGAATTGGGATGGAAGACGAAAATCGAGCGGCGGCCGCGATTGAGGGCCGATCTCCAGATCGCCGCGAGGGCCGGGCAACAAGCCGCCATCGGGCCGGTCTGGATCCCGGCGCTCCCGGTCTTCGCCAAACGGACGGTTGGGGAACTGCTGGTTCTCCCGCAGTGGCGGGGGACCGAAAGGCGGTTCGCCCGGTCCGCGCTCGCGTCCCGCCTCCGGAGGTACTCCGGGCCGGCGCAGGCCCGGCGGCTGACGCATTACGCTGGCCAGCGCGCCGACGCGGCGTTGCAACTCTTCGTCAATGCGGCGGAACTGCCTGCCCCGTTCGAGTTGATACGACGTGAATCCGAAGCCCGCGAGCACCACCATGAGGATGACGCCATACCAGATTTGCAATCGCCAGCGGATGGATTTGAAAATCATGCAGACTTCTTGGAGAAACGAAGGAACATCCAACATCCAACACCCAACATCGAACATCCAATGACCTGCGAACCTGACGGTTCGATGTTGGATGTTGGTTGTTGGATGTTGGATGTTTTCATTTTTCTATTCAATGCAGTATCCGTGCCCGCGCCGGGTGACGATGAAATCGTGGCCCAGTTTCTTGCGGATGTTGGAGACGTGAACGTCCAGCAGGTTCGAGAGCGTGGCATCATCTTCGTCGAAGAGATGCTCATAAAGCGTCGTGCGTGTGACGACTTCGCCGCGGTGCAACGCGAGGAATTCCACCAGCGCATACTCGCGGGCTGTAAGTTCGATGGCCTTGCCGTCTTGGGTGACGTTACGTGCGGCAGTGTCAATCGCCACATCGCCGATCTCGATACGGTTGGTGGTCTTGTTCGCGCTGCGCCGGATGAGGGCGCGCAAGCGGGCGAACAGTTCCGGCAGGTCGAACGGCTTCACCACATAATCATCAGCGCCGGTATCGAGACCGCGCACGCGGTCGCGGGATTGGTCGCGTGCCGTCAGCATGAGCACGGGAGTTCTTTTTGATTTGCGCAGGCGCGACAACACCTCCCAGCCATCGAGCTTGGGCAGCATCACGTCGAGGATGATCGCGTCATAATCCGTGTTCTCGGCGTTGAAGAGTCCATCTTCGCCATTGTCGGCCATGTCCACGGCGTAGCCGGCATCGCGCACCGCGCGCGCGAGGGCGTGCAGCAGGTCGGGTTCGTCTTCCACGATCAAAATTCTCATGAGCGTGCTGGGATCGGGCGCAACGGTGACACAAAACCCGCCGGACGGCAGGTCAATATTCTCCCAATTCAAATTCATAGGCCGACTGTCGCACGACGAACGTTAAGGAAAGATGAAGAACCACCGAGAAACTGCAAAATCCAAACACCAAACTCCAAGGAAGCTCCAAGCCCCAAACTTCAAAACACTCAATCGCCCGGAGGTCTTGGTATTCGGAGTTTGGAACTTTCTTGGGATTTGGATTTTGGTGTTTGGAGTTTCTTTCCGTCACTTCACGTTCCCTTAAGGTTGCTTCGCTTAATTTGGCGGCATGAAAACAATTTCAATTCATTCCGCCGCCGGTTTAGCCGCTTTGATCTTCACCGCCGCCACCGTCGGCGCGGACCCGATGGTGGATTCGTGGTTCACAGCTTCCTCCGGCAAATACGCCCGCATCTACACCACCGACGCCAACAAAGCCGCCGGTAACAGCGTCACCACCTGGAGCAACGGTGCGCAAACGCAGAGCCTTCCAGCCTATTCTGGCGTGCAGGAGATTTATTCGTCCGCGTCCTGGCTTTATGTCCGCAGCAGCGG
>CAZNOE010000074.1:0-5787 GCA_964574525.1 uncultured Bifidobacteriaceae bacterium | reverse complement strand
TACAGCGAGAGCACGAACGCGGTGACGAAGCACTCACCCATTCTCGGCTGGGTGCGCGATGGTTGTCCGGTCTATGGTCCGTATGGATATTCGAGCGCATCCAATTCCGCGAGCGGCCTGCGGCGAATGGTGAGCGGCTATGTTTTGCGCAACGGACAGAGCGGCACGCAAAATCTCACGGTCGTCGGGCGCACAAACATTCCGGCGTGGGCCGTGCGGCTTTACAACGTGGCGGCGGATCAGTCCGGCCCGACCGTGAGCACGACGTATCCGCTGGGCCGCTACATGGAGGACAACGATCATCTCGGCGACCTCGGCTACACGAAGGGCGTGGATTTCGACCTCGACGATTACAACGGCCGCTGGTGCGTCACGCCGGAATTTCCGGGCGGCACGTACGCCTACTTCGTAAGCATCACCAGCAACGGCACGCCGACGTTTCCCTACAACATCGGCCGCGCGTTTTACGGCAGCCCAACCGGCTCGGCGACGAGTTTGACCGAAAGCGTGACAACGAATTTCGTCGGCGGCGCGAACACGCCACTCAAATTGAGCGCTCCCGCCGTCGGCAATGCCAGCGTCACACTCACCTGGAGTGCGGTAGAAGGCGGCACGTATCAAGTTGAAGCGAATCCCAATCTCTCCGCGTGGACTGTGCTCGCCACGAATGTTTCGCCGAATCAAAATGTCGGCGGTTTCACGAACGTTGCGGCGGACGCGCAAAAGTTTTTCCGCGTCGCCCGCACCGCGCTCGCAAACTACGACGGCTTTGCCGGCGGAAGTGGTGGGACAAACGCGGTCGCCCCCGGCGGCAGTGCCAGCCGCGGCACAACGGTCACCGTGACCATCACCCTGCCCACCACGCCGCCCCAGCCGCCGGCGAATCTCATTCCTACCAGCGTCACGCTTGCAGGCACGATCGCCGGCACGGGCATTTCGCGTCCAGCGCAAGGCACAGTGATAGCCACGTTTGCCATTCCCGCCGGTGCTCCCACCGGCCCGCAGAACATTGTCGTCGTGTTCAACCCTGCCCCGACCTACACCATGACGGGGGCATTCACGATCAACTGAACACGTGATGCGTTCGCGGACCACAGCATCTCTGCTGTTGATCGCGCTCCTGCAAGGCGCGGCAGGGCGCGCGGCCGATTTGCAGGTTGAAATTGTGCCGCGCTTCAACGGTGCTCCACTGGTTTTCGATGCGCTCACGAACAAAACGGCGGCGAGTCAGGTCATCTCCGTCACGCGCCTGGATTTTCTCGTCTCGAATTTCGCGTTGCGCCGCGAGGATGGCGTTTGGATCGGCCGGACCAACTGGTTTGCGTACGTCAACGCCCGCGAAGGCCGTACGAGTTTCCGTCTCGAAGGAATTCCCACCGGACGTTACGAAGCCGCGCGTTTTCTCGTCGGCGTCACGCCCGGCGTGAACAAGAGCGATCCCGCTCAATACGCGCCCGAGCATCCGCTCAACCCGAACGTCAACGGCCTGCATTGGGGCTGGCAGGGCGGCTATGTTTTCATGGCGATTGAGGGCGATTGGCAGGAGGAGCGCCGGCCTCCGGCACGGCGCGTTTCAAATGGATCGAACGCTTCGCAACGTGCCGAGCCGGAGGCCGGCGCTCCTGTCGGCTACTCCTTCCACATCGCCAACGACCCGCAACTCATGACCATGGAACTGCCGCTCACGCTCGAACTCGACTCCGACTACTCGTTGCGCCTGGCGCTGGATGTCGCCCGCATCTTCGACGCGCGCCATCGCATCACGATCGCCGAAGACGCCAGCGCCACCCACTCGCGCACAAACGACCCGCTCGCCGCGCAGCTTCACGAAAACATCGAGCGCGCGTTTCTCGTCGAGAGCGTGCAACGCGTAGGACAGGCGTCGCGCCTGTCTCTAAACTCAGAAACGAATGAGACAGGCGCGACGCCAGTCCTACGCGTAGTCGCCCCCAACGCCACGCCGTATCGCCTCACGATTTCTGCCCTGTTCCCACGCCCCGCGTTGCCGCTCGACAATCCGCTCACCGAGGAAGGCGTCGCGTTGGGCCGCGCGCTGTTCAACGACCCGCGGCTTTCGATCAACAACAGTCAATCGTGCGCCTCGTGCCACGACCTCGCCCGCGCAGGCGTGGACAATCGCGGAGCATTGAGCGCCGGCGCGGAAGGCAAGTCCGGCACGCGGAACGCCATGCCGCTTTTCAATCTTGCCTGGAAAAACTCGTTCTTCTGGGATGGGCGGGCAGCCACGCTCCGTGAACAGGTGCTCCAGCCAATCGAGAATCCCATCGAGATGCACGAGACGCTGACGAACGTCGTGGCGAAGCTTCAATTCACTCGTAGCAGCCGACGTGAGTCGGCTCTAACTTCAGAATCGGAAATCAGTCGGAGCCGACTCACGTCGGCTGCTACTGGAGGAGAGGATTACCCCGCGCTCTTTGTCCGCGCCTTCGGCTCACCGGAAATTTCCGCCGACCGCATCGCCCGCGCGCTGGAGCAGTTTCTTCTCACGCAAGTCTCGCACGACTCGAAGTTCGACCGCGTACTGGCCGGACAGGATACGTTCACCGGGGATGAGCAACGCGGCTTCGAGTTGTTTCATACCGAATACGATCCGCGTCACGAGCAATTCGGCGCGGATTGTTTCCACTGCCACGGCGGACCGTTGCTGCAAAACGTCGCCTTCGCCAACAACGGCCTCGACCTCACGCCGAAAGACCTTGGCCGCTACGAAGTGACGAGAAGGGACGGCGACAAAGGCAAGTTCGCCGTGCCCTCGCTCCGAAATGTCGCGGTCACCGGACCGTACATGCACGACGGCCGGTGCAAGACGCTGAACGAGGTCGTGGCCCATTACAGTTCCGGCGTGAAGCGCAGCGCGACGCTTGATCCCAATCTGGCGAAGCATCCCGACGGCGGTGTGCGTCTCAATGACGATGATAAGCGCGCCCTCGTGGCGTTTCTGAAGACGTTGACGGACGGGCGATTTGAACCGAGCATCAAGGCGATCGCACAAACGCCGTGAACCGAATGGCCCTCACCCCGGCCCTCTCCCATCCGATGGGAGAGGGAGAATCGTTTTCCGTTGGTTGGAATGTCGAGCATCAGTATTCGCCGGACGCGCCCCCGCAAAAGAAAAATGTTTCGCCTGCTGTCCCCTCTCCCATCGGATGGGAGAGGGTCAGGGTGAGGGTCTGCTTTACTTTTCTTTGCATTGCTTTTCTCCTCAGCCTCACCGCCCTCGCCGCCCCGAAAAACATCCTGCTCATCATCGCCGACGATTACGGCGCGGACGCCAGCGTTCTTTACAACTCCACCAACAACGGCGCGCAACTTCCGCCCACGCCCAACATCGTTTCGCTCGCGCGGAGCGGCGTGGTGTTCGCCAACGCCTACGCGAATCCCGTTTGCTCGCCCACGCGCGCGTGCCTCATCACGGGCCGGCATTCGTTTCGCACCGGCGTTGGCGATGCCATTACGGCCGGCAGTCCGGTGTTGCAGGCGTCGGAGTTCACTTTGCCCGAGGCGTTCGCGGCGAGCGGCCTTGGCTATCATCTGGCGCAGTTCGGCAAGTGGCATCTCGCGCTGGGGCCGAATACACCGGGCACCGTGGGCGGCTGGACGAATTTCGCCGGCTGCATTCCCGGCGCGGTTCCCGATTACACCAACTGGACGAAGACGGTGAACGGCACGCCGATGGCGAATTACACCAACTACGCCACGACGGACGTGGTGAACGACGCGGTCGCCTGGATAAACGCGCGCGGCACGAATCCGTGGCTGGCGTGGGTCGCGTTCAATGCGGCGCACACGCCGCTGCACAAGCCGCCGACGAATCTCGCGCCGCATTACGCCTCGCTGCCCGGAACGCAGTTCGACATCAATAACAATCCGGCGAATTACTTCGACGCGATGATCGAAGCGATGGACACCGAGATCGGCCGGTTGCTTGCGGCGGTGAACCTCACCAACACGCACGTCATTTTTCTCGGCGATAACGGCACGTCGTCGGGCACCCTGCAACCTCCGTATCCAGGCGGTCGGGGCAAGAGCACGCTCTACGAGGGTGGCATCAAAGTGCCGATGATCATCAGCGGCCCGGCGGTGATGAATCCGAACCGCACGAATACGACGCTTGTCCACGCGATGGATTTGTTTGCCACGATTCTCGAACTGGCTGGCACCGGCGTCGCTGCCACCGTGCCGGCGAACGTCGTGATTGATTCGCGGAGCGTCGTGCCCGCGTTGCAAAGCACGACGGACCCGAGCCGCCGCGTTTATGCCGAGTTGTTTGGCGACAGCCTTCTCAACAACCAGGATGGACGAACGCTGCGCGATTCGCGCTACAAGCTGATCCGCTTCAACGACGGCCACGACGAGTTTTACGATCTGCAAACCGATCCTTACGAAGGCACGAATCTCTTGAGCGGCCTGCTCACCACCGGGCAGCAAGCGTATCACGACCGGCTGTTCTTCTGGTTCTATGGTTACAGCACGAACAGCGGGCCGCGCATTGTGTCGCCGACGTGGACCAACGGGCAGTTCTCCCTGAGCGTCACGCAAGCTGTTGGCGCGAGCTGCGCACTGTGGCGTTGCGATGATTTGACCACGACATTCTGGTCACCGGTTACTAACACGATCGCGACGATGAACGGTTCGACCGTGACGTTGACGGACGTTTCGCCGCCGGCAACACGGGCATATTACAGTGTGGTGAAGTGACGGCGGATTGGAGCGCCGGGGTCCGACCCGGCGCGTTGTTTCAATTCCGGCCAACGTAAGTCAAGACGAGCCGGGTCGGAAACCGGCGCTCCTTCTCTTCACGTTCTCTTAAGGTTGTTTCGCGTAAACTGATGCCATGAAAGTGAAAACAGGTTCGTGGCTCATTCCGCCGGGTTATTTGATCCAGCCAGCGCCATGAAAAAACAATTTGCCCGCCATTACAGTTTGCTTCATCCGCATCTTGTGATATGGACCGTTGAAGCCGGACACGGCGGACAAGAACCAAGGAAAGGCAAAACAAAATGAAAACAAGCAAAACGGCCATCGTGCTGCTCGCGCTCGGCGCGTCGGCGTGGATGGTGACAGCACAAGACGGAAACAACCCGCCGCCGCGAGGCGAGCGCGCGCAGCGCCGCGAAGGCCCAGGCGGTCCGGGTGCATCTGGCCAAGGCGGCGAACGCGGCCAACCCGGGCAACCCGGCCAACCCGGCGGACCGGGCAGAGACGGACAACGCCCGCCGCCGCCGCCGCTGGTGGCCGCGCTCGACGTGAACCATGATGGGGTGATTGACGCGAAGGAAATCGCCAAGGCCAGCAAGTCGTTGAAGAAGCTCGACAAGAACCGCGATGGCAAGTTGACGCTGGACGAGTTGCGTCCGCCCCAGCCCCAAGGCGGCTTCCGCGCCGGCGGTGTGGAAGGCCAACGCGGTCCCGAAGCTCGACGTGGTGCAGATGACCGGCGCGGACCCGATGACCGGCGCGGACCGGAAGGCCGTCGCCCGGGTGGTTTTGACGGCCCGCGCGGACCCGGTGGCGAAGGTGATCGACAACTCCAGCCTCCTGGTGGCCCCAGAGATGATCGGCCGTTGCCTCCCCCGCGTGACAACTGATACGAGTCTGCAACCAAAGCAACACGAGTTCCCTCACCCGGATCCCGCTCTGCGGGACCACCCTCTCCCCATCCGATGGGGAGAGGGCAGGGTGAGGGGCATCGCGTCTGGAAGTTGATCGCGATTTGAAGCCGCACGATTACTGCGAACGCGGCATGACGAAGCAATAGGCGCGGTA
>CAZNOE010000073.1:0-14518 GCA_964574525.1 uncultured Bifidobacteriaceae bacterium | reverse complement strand
TCAGGGAAAAGAGCGTGGACTTCCCCGCGCCGTTCGGCCCGACCAACCCGATGCGGTCCTGACGATTCACCTGAAGCGTTACGTCGGCGAACAACACACGTCCGCCGTATGCTTTGCTGATACCGGAGAGAGTAAGCACAGAATGGAGTATGATGCAGGGCGGGCGGAGTCGGGGCAAGCGTGAAGGCTGCGTACGTCTTGATCTGACGGCAGACTACGATTCGCGAAGTGAACGGTTATCGTTCGGGAATTACGGCGAACCGATTTCTATTACTAGATCTACGGGTTCCTGAACCATGTGATGTCCTGAACGTGTTATTCCTTCATCAATTTTGATTTGTGGGTCGTGATTGATTTCTTTGTAAATTTGATTCAACACATTTAACATTCCAGCATCTGGATATTTTCTTGCCTTTACTATCATGCCGGACGTTGCCTCATCCTGAAACATAGTTTGACCTTTGCTCCATACCGCATCGAATCCCCTACGCTGAAAAAGAGAGTGAACCCTTGAAACCATTTCCGATATTCCAGGGCTGTTTCCCCATCCTGAAACTCTTACGCGGAACAAACTTCCAGATGTGTTCGTTGTATTGACTAATAGAAGCTTCTCCCAAATGCGCTGCATCGATTCATCTGTAAGCAACCATTTTTTTGGGCCTAAATTGACAGTGAGATTGGGGCTATCTATTGCTGCTACTTGTGAGCCTTGATTGTTGGGCCCTGCAGATTGGGTAATTGTTTTGGATTTGTCTTCCATGTTGACGGTCATATTGCTGGCACGATTGTCTCCCTGTACTACAATCGACTTTGTCACGTTGGTTAATCCCAAATGCTCAGATTGTGTTGGCGATTCGGGTTCGACTGGTTTTCTACGTAATGAAAATGACCAACAGGTAACCCAGACAAACAGGACAAATAACAGCCCAACATACGACCGCAATATCATCTTCCTTTGTGGAGGATGTGTTTTTCTGAAATGTTGGAATGGAATGTGAAGAACCGATCCTATCGCAATAAATCCGAACCAGAGTCCAAAGAATTTGTGGTCAGTAGCAAAGCAGATCCTGGAAAGTGTTGTAAAAGCCCCGGTCAGGATTGAGTCGCGGATTATGACTCCAAGTTCGTTCTGTTTCTTATCTGGTATGTTCTCTTTTTGTTCGCTGGCTAGTTCAGAAATCAACGTGTTCCATTCTTTTTCTTTTGCCTCATGTAAAAAAAACACGGGGCCGCCGCTGCGAACCCCCGGGATGATCAATCCCTTTTCAGCCAAGAGCTTAAAAATGCTGATAGCTTCGACGATCGTTAGGTTGGGAGATTTAGGGTCTTTGTTCTCGCTCGTTAACACCGCCGGAGTCCACCAAATGTCCTTTCCTCTATTTGACCATAACCATTCTACCGCAACTAGAACGTTTGATTTCGCTCGTTGCATAATATGTCTGAGAAAACGATGAATCAAATGTGCAAGCACCGCAATTACAATGTGGCGCCGGGAGCGAGAGTCTCGTTCCCCCGCCTCACTGAGATTCGCGCGACTTGACCTGCCGGACGGTCATCCCGCTCCCTGCTTTTTGAAAACAGTCCAAGGCTTTAGCCGTGGTTTCATGTCGAGCGAGACACCGGAGTCCCGTCAGGGACGAAAGAGCCGTTCTGTCGTCCCTCCGGGACTTTCTATTTCCAACCCTTCCTTGAAAGGCTGGGCTATTGTCGGAAGCGGGAATGGTTCTCCGTCTCCTGAATTCGCGCGGCTGGGTTTGCCGCACGCTCAGCCACTACCGACGGCGCCCGAATGCACGACGGGTCAGAACATGTATTTCACGCCGAGCGACACGAGATGCCGCGTAAACTCGCGTCCGATCGTGTTGGGTACCTTGCTCTCGACCCAGTCGTAGCCATAGCTCAGTTCGCCACTCCAGTGTTTGTCGTGGACGTAGGTCAACGCGGCGCTCACGGTGTAAATCCAGTCTTCGCGAGCCACCGGCGGCAGCCAGTCGCCGCCGTAGGCGCGGAAGCCGGTGGTCGTGGAAAGTTTCGCGTCAAATTGATGCCGCCAGATGATTTCCCACGTGGTGTCCTCATACGCTGACGGAGCACCGAACGCAGGCTGCTCGAATTGCCGGGCCAGCAGCGTGATCGCGTCTTGCTTCGTGGGCGTGAGGACGGCGCTGGCGTCGTAGTAAAGCCGGATGTGGTGGTTGTCGAAGCCGGGCGCGGTGTCGTGGTTGAAATCGCGGTAATCCGGCCCGATGACGCCGACGAATTTCAGCCAGTCGGTGACTTTGCCTTCGAAGCCGGCGACGACGCGATGATACTCGTTGGAGTAATGCATCGTCTCGCCCGGCAAGGGCGGCTCGTCTTGAAAGCCATACCGGTAGCCGACGATCAGATAAGCATTGGGGAATGCCTTATAGCCCGTGTCCACGCCGAGCGTGAAATCGTTTCGATCAACGTAATTCTGATAAAACGGAAACGCGGCGCGCGAACGCGTCTCCGTCTGAAAATCATGAATGTAGGACCACACCACGGGCCGGAAGAACCATTTGCCGTGCGGGTGGAACGCGCGGAAGCCGTTGCGGTAAATCATTGCGGCGCGGCGATCGCGGATGGGAATGCCGCCGATGGCGGGCGCGCCGCCCGGTCCGCCAAATGTCAGTCCTTCGCGGCTGCCGTCAATCCAGTTGAGGGTGTTGAACTGCTCCCACACCACGATCCCGACCTTGCCGGAGAGCGTGAGCGCCGTTCGATGGGCCACGTAGCTTTCTGTCGGCTCGGCATGATAGGTCGCCACTTCGGGCGCGTAGGACGCCGCGAGATTAAACTCAGTTGCCGGTTTCCAATCCAGCGCCAGCCGCGGGGTGACGGTGGTGACAAACGATTCTTGGAACGGCCTTGCGGCGTTGGCGATGGCTGGATTCGGTTCGTGGTCTTGGAGGAAAACGTTGCTGTCGAAGCTTTCCTTGAGCGTGACGTCGGCCTTCAAGTTCAGGGTGGTCGCAAGTTGCCAGCCTTGCGCGTCCGCCCGGGTGTTGAACGCGACGATGCCCGCGAGCAAACCCCACCGCAGTGCTGTCTCCCAACATCGTCTTACTCTGCAAAGATTTTTTAACGCAAAGGACGCAGAAGATGACGCGGAGGCACGCAGAGAGACTGCTTTCTCCGCGTTCCTCTGCGAAAACCTCCGCGGCCTCTGCGTTAAAATCTGCTGGGGTGCTTTGGTTGCGGCTGTTCCGCGCATTGCGTTTTGCGACCCGCTTCCAGTGTCCCTGGCGATATTACCCATGACCTGTTTTCTCCTATTGCCTTTTCCCTGAACCCTTCCGGACTTCGATGCGTGTGTTGCTTCCGTTCTGCGCCTGCATCTTCGGCGGCGGTTTGATGAGGAATGTCAGCGCCGCACCAACCACCAACAGCGCTCCGGCCGTGATGAACGAGAGCATGTAGCTGCCGGCGCTCCTCGCCGTGAGTGTTTGTTGCAGCCGCGGCAACACGAGTCCGCCCACGCCCCAGGCCGTGAATAGAACGCCGTAGTTCATGCCAAAGCTCTTCAGCCCCCAGAGGTCCTTGGTGTAGGATGGGAACAACGCGAGGTTCGCGCCGTAGTTCGCGCCGATCAACGCCGCGACCACCACGATGATCACCGCGGCCATTTCTTTGGACGCCGTCACCGGGATGGCGATGAACATGAGCGCCGCCTGGATCAACAAGACGAGGCACAACGTCCAGCGCCGGCCAATCTTGTCTGACAAGGTTCCGGCCAGGATGCGTCCGCTGGCGTTACCGATCGCCATGACGGCGACGGCGACAAACGCCAGTTCGCCCATGCTTTTCTTCGCCATGCCGCTGACGCTGCCGATGACCATCAGGCCCGCGCCGGCGCCGATGAAATAAATCACCCAGAGCAACCAGAAGGTCGGCTGCCTCAGAATCTCGTTGGGCGTGACGTTGACTGCGGCGGGTTTCGGCGTTGCGCCCGGAGCAGCGGGCTTGGCGCCTGCGACGTAGCCGGCCGGCGGATTCACGAGCAATTGCGCGAGTCCACACACGATGACCACGAAGGCGATGCCGAGGATCAGCATCGAGGTTTTGACCTGGTAATGTCCGAGCAGATACTGCGACGCGGGCGCGAGATAAACCGGCGCGAGACCGAAGCCCGCGACGACGAGGCCGGCGACCAAGCCCGTCTTTGACGGCGGAAACCACTTCAGCGCGGGCGGTGTGGCGGACGAATAGCCGAAGCCGATGCCGATGCCGGCGAGCACGCCAAAGCCCAGCAGCCAGACGCCGTAGCTGTTTGTGGTTGAGCAGAGCAGAAACCCAGCGCCTACGAGCAGCCCGCCGATGGACGCGGTGAGACGCGGACCAAATTTATCCTGGCAACGCCCGGCGAAGATCATTGCGGCAGCGAAGACGAGGCAGCAGAGCGCGTAGGGGTCGTTGAGTTGCGATCCTTTCCAGCCGAACTCTTTCTCGATGGCGCCCTTGAACATGCTCCACGTGTAGAGAATGCCGAGGGCGAGATTGATGCCCATGCCGGAGAAGGTGACGAGCCAGCCGCGATTGGCCACCGCGGTTTCCGCTACACCACCCTCGTGAGCGACGACGGTGCTGATGCTCTTATCGGCTATGACCGTGCTCATAATCGTGTCCTTTCCCGCCGCGCTTTCACGCGCAAGAGCGCGGCTCGTGTGCAATTGCCGCCCGCGTCACGCCGTCCTTGCCTCTTCAGCGGAGGGCGCGCACGGCAAACAAGGTTGTCCCACTCTACCGAAATGTTTTGCCTACTGCTTGCCCGCCACCAGCGCTTCGACCACGTGCGGATCGGCCAGCGTGGTGGTGTCGCCAATCTGATCCACCGCGTTTTCGGCGATCTTGCGCAGAATGCGGCGCATGATTTTGCCCGAGCGTGTTTTCGGCAGGCCGGGCGCAAATTGGATCTTGTCCGGCACGGCAATCGGACCGATTTCCTTGCGGACATGATTGGCCAGTTCCTTCTTGAGTTCCTCGCTCTCGGGCACGTGGTCCTTGAGCGTGACAAAGGCGTAGAGGCCCTGCCCTTTGATGTCATGCGGCATGGGTGCCACCGCGGCTTCGGAAACTTTCGGATGGCTGACCAGCGCGCTCTCGACTTCGGCGGTGCCGATGCGATGGCCGGAGACGTTCACCACGTCGTCAATGCGCCCCATCAGCCAGTAGTCGCCATCCGGATCAACGCGGCAGCCGTCGCCCGTGAAATAGATGTTCGGATACATCGTGAAGTAGGTATCAATGAACCGGTCGTGATCGCCCCACGTCGTGCGCATCATGCCGGGCCACGGCTTCTTGATGTAAAGCTTGCCGCCTTCGTTCGGGCCGACTTCCTTGCCGTCATCGCGCAACACGACCGGTTCGACACCGAAGAACGGGCGGTTGGCGCTGCCGGGTTTGAGCGTGTGTGCGCCGGGCAGCGGGTTGATGAGGATGCCGCCGGTTTCCGTCTGCCACCACGTGTCCACGATGGGGCAACGTTCCTTGCCGATGACACGATGATACCAGATCCATGCTTCGGGATTGATCGGTTCGCCAACCGAGCCGAGCGTGCGCAGCGTGCTCAGGTCATATTTGTTCGGCCATTCTTCACCGAGACGAATGAGCGAGCGGATGGCCGTGGGCGCGGTGTAGAACACGGTGACCTTGAACTTCTGTACGATTTGCCAGAAGCGGCCTGCGTCCGGGAATGTGGGCACGCCTTCGAACATCAAGCTGGTCGCACCGTTGCACAGCGGACCATAAACGATGTAGCTGTGCCCGGTGACCCAGCCGATGTCCGCCGTGCACCAGTAAATGTCGTCCACGTGCACGTCGAAGATGTATTTGTGCGTGAGGGCGGCGTGCAGGAGATAACCAGCGGTCGTGTGGACAACGCCCTTGGGTTTGCCGGTCGAACCCGACGTGTAGAGCATGAACAGAACATCCTCGGCCTTCATCACTTCGGGCGGACAATCCGCGCCCGTCTTTGCCATGAGGTCGTGCCACCAGGGATCGCGGCCCGCGACCATGTGGCACGGCGAGTCGTTGCGTTTGACGACGATGACCTTCTCGATGCTGGGCGAGTGCTTCAACGCTTCATCGGCGATGCCCTTGAGCGGAATCGCTTTGCCCGCGCGCAGCGAGGTGTTCGAAGTGATGAGGATTTTGCAGGTCGAGTCGTTGATGCGGCCGGACAACGCTTCCGCGCTGAAACCGCCAAACACGATGGAGTGGATGGCGCCGATGCGCGCGCACGCGAGCATCGCGATGGGCAACTCCAGAATCATCGGCAGGTAGATGCAGACGCGGTCGCCCTTCTTGACGCCGAGCGATTTGAGGGCATTTGAAAACTTGCAGACCTCCGTGTGCAACTGCTCGTAGGTGAGCGTTTTCACGTCGCCTTCCGGCTCGCCCTGCCAGACGAGCGCGGGCTTGGTGCGCATCGCGGTCTTGAGATGCCGGTCCAGGCAGTTGACGGTGACGTTGAGCTGGCCGTCCTCAAACCACGTGTGCTGAATGCGCCGCGCCGCGGTGTCCCAGATGTATTTGCGACCGATCGTCGGTTTCTTGAACCAGTCCAATGTGGCGGCCTGCTCCAGCCAGAACGCGTCCGGCTCCTTGATCGAGCGCTCGTACATGGTTTTGTATTTCTCAGCGTTGATGTAAGCGCGCTTGATCACCTCCGGCGATGGCGGGAAGGTGCGGTTCTCCTGCATCAGGGAACTCGTGGATACCGTTTTGTGTTGTTCTGTCATATTGCCCTTCTTGTCTGGTTTGTTGTCCTTGTCTGCTGACCGATCGCCGTGTCATCCGCTGTGGATGGAACAACCGCCCGAGGCGGCCCGCGTCTCCAGGTCGTGGTACGGAAAAATGTTGGTGATGACGCGGTGAATCGTGGCATTCAACTCGGCCTCCACTGCGGCGCGTTGGTCTTGCGTCACGTGGCGCAAATGATCGCGCAAGCCGCCGGCCCACTCCGAACTGCCCAGCATCACGCCGCCCAAGCCGAGGCTGTAGGCGTCCTCGTCACCCTCACCGCCGAACGTTCGCCAGGCCAGCGTCCAACCGCGCACGGTGTGCTCGACGTTATAGCCGCCACCGCCAGCAACGAGGACGGGCCGGTTCAATTCGAGCAACCGCTGGATCAACTCGACGTGCGCGTTGTTGGTCAGGCAAAGATGCGTGAGAGGATCGCCCGCCAGCGTGTCCATGCCCAACTCCAGCACGATCACGTCGGGTTGATAAGCGCCGAGTAGCGGCAGCACCACGCGATCGAGCGCGAGCAAAAAAGCGTCGTCGTATGTGTCAGCCGGCAAGGGGACATTGACGTTGTAGCCCAGTCCCCGGCCCTCACCAATTTCGTTCTCGAACCCGCCCCACGGAAAGAGCGTCTTGCCGCTCTCGTGCAGCGAAATGGTCAGGACATCATTGCGGCGGTAAAACGCTTCCTGCACGCCGTCGCCGTGGTGCGCGTCCACGTCCACGTACGCGACGCGTTTCCCGGCGCCGGTCAAACGCGAGCAGGCCAGCACCACGTCATTGAGATAACAGAAACCCGCCGCGCGATCCGCCATCGCATGATGAAAACCGCCCAGCAAATTGAAGGCGACGTCCGCCTCACCGGCGAGCAACAGTTCCGCCGCGTTCAATCCCGCGCCGCACGCCCAGGCGCCGTATTCGAACAGATCTGGAAACACCGGCGTGTCCGGCCCGCCAATTCCCATGTGCAAACCGGCCACAGTCAGATCGCACTTCGCCGCGCGTTGAAGTTGCTTCAGGTAAGTGGGAGAGTGGAACACGGCGAGTTCGGCCAGCGACGCCGGGCGGGCTGCGACTTCAACCCGGTCTTGGCCGCCGATCAGCCCGAGGGAGTTCAGCCGTTTTCGCGTCAAGCCCGCGCGCTGAGTTTTGAAATGGCAATCCGCGGGGTAGCTCAACCTTTCGGTCTCGGGTGAATAAATAAATGCCAGCTTGCGGTTCCGCATACTCAACCCCGTTCCGCGTCATCTTGCGCCGTCAAACTGACAGCCTCCGGGCGAGAGGCTTCTCCGTTTTTGGCAAATGATTGCTTTATTTTGGGGGCGCGCAATGGGAGGGGCGCGTTCAACCGCATCCTCCCGATCAAAGGCCGGAAGAGTCAGGGACGCGGTGGAGGGTGTCTGTCCCGATTACTCGAAGTCCATCTCGAAGCTGATGACGCCCGTGCCGACTTTGCTTTTGACCTTGGTGTTCGACTTGTTGATGACGGCTTGCATCGGCTTGTTCTCCATGAGCACTTCCGCCGTGAAGCCACGGATGCCGTTGCGGCGCGCGATGCGCATGAGGTGCTTCAACAGGAACGTGCCGATGCCTTTGTTTTGCCATTTGTCCGACACCACGAACGCGACTTCCGCCAGGTTCGTCTTGGGGTCGAGATAATAACTGCCGATGGCCATGATTTCTTCGCCGGACGCTTCAGGCAACGTTCCCACGATGGTCACATCGTTGCGGTGATCAATATAAACGAAATCCTGGATCTGCCTGCGCGGGACGATTTTCTGATAGCCCATGAAGCGGTAATAAATCGTCGCCTCCGAGAGCTTGTAGAACAGGTCGCGCATCCGCGGTTCGTCGGTCGGATGAATGGGCCGGAAGTTGAGCAGCGTGCCGTCGTTGAGGAGATAGGTCGTGCGCAGTTCCTTGGGCCCAACCAGGATTTTCCCTTCCTTGTCCGCGAGTTCCGCCGAGATGTAACGGGCCTCGATAGCTTCGCGTAGCAGGTCAGCGCGGAATTTCGGGTGCGCGATGCTGATGAGCGCCAGCGCACGCTCGGCGACGCTCTTGCCGTGCAGATATGCCGCGCCGAATTCCGTCACGATGTAATGCACGTCTGCGCGCGTGGTCACGACGCCCGCGCCCGGAGCGAGGCGCGTCACGAGGCGCGAGACCGCGCCGCCTTTGGCCGTGGAGGGCAGGGCGATGATGGCTTTGCCGTCCTTCGCGTGCGCTGCGCCGCGGTTGAAATCCACCGCGCCGCCGACGCCGGAATAAAACTTGTCGCCGATGGAGTCGGAACAGACCTGGCCGGTCAGGTCAATTTCCAGCGCCGTGTTGATGGCCGTCATCTTGTACTGCTGGCTGATGACGTTCGGATCGTTGACGTATTCGGTCGGCCGGAAGGAGAAGAGCGGGTTGTTGTTTACGTAATCGTAGAGCTTTTTCGTGCCGAGGCAGAAGCTCGCCACAATCTTGCCGCGGTCCAGCGATTTGCGCGCGCCGGTGACGACCCCTTCCTTGATGAGCGGGATGATGTCGTCGGTGACCATCTCGGTGTGGATGCCGAGGTCTTTCTTGTGTTTGAGGAAGGCGAGCATCGAGTGGGGAATCTTGCCGATGCCCAATTCGAGCGTCGCGCCGTCGTCCACGAGCGCGGCGACGTATTCGGCGATCTGGCGGGTCACGTCCGTCACTTCGGCGGGCGGCACTTCGAGGATCGGCGCTTCGCTGGGAACGAGGATGTCAATTTCCAGCGCGTCAATCAGCGTGTCGCCGAGCGTGCGCGGCATGTTGGGATTGACCTGCGCGATGACGAGCGATGCGTTGTCCGCGGCGCTCTTCACGATGTCCACGGAGACGCCGAGGCTGCACATGCCGTTCTTGTCGGGCGGAGAAACATGGATGAGCGCCACGTCGAGCGGCAGGCGGCCGGAGTTGAACAGGCGCGGAATGTCGGAAAGGAAAATGGGTGTGTAATCTCCGAGACCTTCCTGGATGATGCCGCGCACATTTTCGCCGATGAAAAAGCTGTTCACGCGGAAATACTGGGCGAGTTCACGGTGCGCGTAAGGCGCCTCGCCGAACGTCAGGAGGTGAACGATCTCCGTATCGGGCAGATCGAAGGCGCGTTTGGCGAGCGCTTGGACCAACTCCAGCGGTTCACCGCAAGCCGTGCCGATGAACACGCGCTGCCCGGGCCGGATGCGTTTGACCGCTTCTTCCGCTGTGAGGATTTCGGACTGGTAATGCTGCTTCCAGTCGGGATCGAAAGTGGCTTTGGACTTACTCATGTTTGTCGCTCCCGTCGCCGTTCGTCAGCGTCATGCGCGCGTCAGCCACGTAGGCCTCCGTGCCCACCGGGCCGACAATGAGGGGATTGATGTCGAGTTCGGAGATTTGTGGATAATCCGTCGCGAGCTGGCTGATGCGCTGCAACGCGCCGGCAATGGCGTCGAGGTCAACGGGCGATTGCCCGCGTGCGCCCTGAAGCAGCGCGTAGGAACGTGTGCCTTTGAGCATTTGCATCGCCTCTTCCGCCGTGATGGGCGCGAGGTGGAACGTCACGTCCTTCATCACCTCGACGAAAATGCCGCCCAGACCGAACATCAGCATCGGGCCGAACTGCGGATCGCGCGTCATGCCGAGAATCACTTCGCGGCCGCGCGTGCCCATCTTTTCCACGAAGCCGCCGCGAATGTGAGCGTTGGGCGCCCGACGCTGGATGCGGAGCATCATCAAATCAAACGCGTCGCGCACCTGCTCGGCGTTGGCGAGGTTGATCCGCACACCGCCGAAGTCGGATTTGTGAATGATGTCGGGCGAGGAAATCTTCAGGACGACCGGATAACCGATCCGCTCGGCGATTTCGACGGCTTCATCAGCGGTGCGGGCCAGGTGTCCGGCGAGAATGTTGAACTCATAGGCGCGCAGAATCTCTTTCGCGTCCACCTCGCCCACCTGTGCCTGACCGCTGCGCACTTGCATCTGGAGCACGCGGTCCACGCGACGGCGGTTGACGGGAAAGCGCGCGACGATGCGCGGCGGTCGTCGTCGCCAGGCGGCGTAATCGCACATCGCCCGCAACGCGTCCATTGCGCGTTCGGAGGGGTAATTCGGAATGCCGGCGGCCATCAATTTTTCCTTCGCGCCTTCGACTGCTTCGCCGCCCATGAAAGTGGTGAGCAGCGGTTTCTTTCCGTTGTGCGCGGCAGCAAGTTTTTCCGCCAGCACGGAAGGTTGCGTCATGTTCTGCGGTGTGACCACAACGACGATGGCGTCAATGTCATCGTCTTCCTGCAGCACTTTCAGTGAATTGATGTAAAGGTCGGGCGCGGCGTCGCCGATTACGTCCACCGGATTGCCAACTGAGGCGGCGGCGGGAAGCAAGGGTCGCAGCTTCGCTTTGGTAGCTTCGCTCGGCGTAACCATTTTCAAACCGAGCGATTCCGCCGCGTCCGCAGCCATGATGCCGGGACCACCGGCGTTGGTGATGACCGCGACGCGATTTCCGTTCGGCAACGGCTGCGCCGCGAACGCCTGCGCGTAATCGAAGAGCGCCTCAAAGTTTTCCGCGCGAATCACACCGGCCCGCTTGAACGCCGCGCCATAAGCCATGTCCGCCCCTGCGAGGCTGCCGGTGTGGGATGAAGCCGCTTTCGCTCCGGCTTGCGTGACGCCGACTTTGAGGATTACGACCGGCTTGATCGCCGCCGCTTCTTCCGCAATGCGCAAAAACTTGTTTCCTTCCTTGATATTTTCCAGATAGCTGGCGATCACGCCGGTCTCCTTGTCTTCGGCGAGCGCCTGGAGAAAATCCGCTTCGTTGAGGTCGGCCTTGTTGCCGATGCTGATGACTTTGCCAATGCCGAGTTTTTGTTGGGCAGCCCAATCGAGGATGGCCACGCACAACGCGCCAGATTGCGAGATCACGGAAATTCTTCCCGCCGGTGGCATGGACGGCGCGAACGTGGCGTTCATCCGGTGGTGGGTATTGAAGATGCCCAGGCAGTTCGGCCCCATGAGCCGGACGCCTTGTGATTTGCAGAGGTCAACCAATTCCTGTTCGAGCGCGGCGCCCTCGGCGCTCACCTCTTTGAATCCAGCGGTGATGACCGTCACGACTTTTGCGCCCGCATCAATCGAACTTTGAATGGCGTCCTTTACAAACTTGGGCGGCACCACGATGACGCTGAGGTCCACCTTGCCGTCGTAATCTTTCAGCGACCGGTAACACTTGAGGCCGAGGACTTCAGTCGCCTCGGGATTCACCGGGACAATACTTCCCTTGAACCCGCTGTTGATGAGATTGGCGACGACGGCGTGGCCGACCTTGCCCGGATTGCGTGAAGCGCCGAACACGGCCACGGTCTGCGGATAAATCAGTGATTCGAGCATACTCTTCGTTCTTCAACGTGGCGCTTTCTGCCACTTGTTACTCACCAACGCTTGGCAAGCCTCTTACGTATTTTGTTTGATGTTCATGAAAAATCAGCCAGCCACGACCTGTTCGCAGCAATGAAAACGGATCAGACTTCAACGGAGGGGAAGATATTGCACTCGATTCTCGAAATCTGTCGGAACACCCGCTTTGGCCAGCAATTCCAACTCCTCGATGAATTGGCCGACTGACAGGGTTAGCTGCGGGGCGTAAATAACGCCGCCGAAACGGAGGCCAGTGCGCTGCCGCTTCGCCGCTTCGATGAGCAAGTCTCCATCCTGAGAGGATAAAACCCTTCCCAACTCGGTAGCGCGGTCAAGCAAACCGGGGTCTTCCCACTCTGCCGTGCCGTCTTCCTGCGCGGTGAGCACGTCCACTTGGCGCGTTCGCAGGCCGCGAGTTATTGGACGCGGTACGTGTACGTCCATGTAGAGCGCCACGCTCACTTCCCGGCGAGGCGTTCAGCCAATTCCGCGCGGGTCAATTGTCCGGCGGCTTCCGTCCGTAAGCGGCGGTAGTTCTCCAATTGCCCCTGCATCGCCGCGTCCAGATCGCTTTTGTGATCATGATAGTACGAGAGCGCCGCGTGGATTTGAGATAGGGAAAGATGAGGGTGCGCCGCATGGATTTCTTCCGCGTCCCACCCGTATGCCGCCTGGTCCATCGCTACTTCGATGACTTTCGTGTTCGTGTCCGCGATCCAAGCCACGCCCCGTTCATCGCGCCGAATGTGAGTAATGGGTTCGACGACCAGCATGACTCAAGTCTAGCTGCTGGAAGCCCAGTTGCAATCTCCAAACGCGCGCAACCGTTCAAACCGGCGTTTCGAGCAGCGCTATCGCAAAATATGCAAAGCAATCGGCAAACGAGGGGGAGCAACTAAGCCGCCGGGCGCCAAACTTAAACTTGTCCGGGCGTTGATGGTCTGCGGGCGCGTTCAATGGCGCATCGCGGACTGAAACGAAAGCCGGAAGGTCACTTTCGTCCGCAACGAATCGCATGAGCACAAAAGTCAACGGCCATTTCAAAACCATTGACGCCAACGAAGCCGTGGCGTCCGTGGCGTATCGTCTGAGCGAGGTCATCGCCATCTATCCCATCACACCGTCATCGCCGATGGGCGAGTGGGCGGATGATTGGGCGGCGCGCGGAATGAAGAACTTGTGGGGGACAGTGCCCTCCGTCGTCGAACTGCAAAGCGAAGGCGGCGCGGCGGGCACGATCCACGGCGCGCTGCAAACGGGTTCGCTGAGCACCACGTTCACCGCGTCGCAGAGGCTACTGCTGATGATTCCGAACATGTATAAGATTGCCGGGGAATTGACTCCGGTCGTGTTTCACATCGCCGCGCGGTCGCTGGCGGCGCAGGGCTTGTCCATCTTTGGCGATCATGCGGACGTGATGGCGGCGCGGGCGACGGGCTGGGCAATGCTCTGCTCGGCGTCAGTCCAGGAGACGGCGGACTTTGCTGTGATCGCGCACGCGGCGACGCTGGAGACGCGCGTGCCGTTCGTGCATTTCTTCGATGGCTTCCGCACATCGCACGAGGTGGGCAAGATCGCCGAGATTCCCAATGATATTCTGCGCGCAATGATCAGCGAAGAGCGCGTGCTCGAATGCCGCGCCCGCGCGATGACGCCTGACCGCCCGGTGCTGCGCGGCACGGCCCAAAATCCGGATGTGTATTTCCAGGCACGCGAAGCGGCGAACAAGTTTTATCTGCCCGTCGCTGATGAAGTGCAGAAGGCGATGGACAAGTTTGGCGAACTGACCGGGCGCAAGTACCGGCTATACGAATATCACGGCGCGCCGGACGCGGAGCGGGTCATCGTCATCATGGGCTCAGGCTGCGAAGCGGTACACGAGACGGTGGATCATCTCATTGCGAAGGGCGAAAAGGTGGGCGTGCTCAAAGTGCGATTGTTCCGGCCGTTCGAGGGCACGCGACTGATCGAAGCGTTGCCAAAGACGGTCAAGGCCATTGCCGTCCTCGATCGCACGAAGGAGCCGGGCAGCGCCGGTGAGCCACTTTACCTCGACGTGGTGCAAGCGGTTTTTGAAACAGCCACCAACGGCAATAGTCATTTCACATATCTGCCGGCGGTGGTGGGTGGCCGTTACGGACTGTCCTCGAAGGAGTTTACGCCGGCGATGGTGAACGGCGTCTTCGACAATGTCACCCTTCACAAAAAGAAGAATCATTTCACCATCGGTATCGAAGACGACGTGTTGGGCCTGAGCCTGCCGTACGATCCGGCATTCTCCACCGAAGCGAAAGACGTGGTGCGCGCGGTGTTCTTCGGCCTCGGTGCGGACGGC
>CAZNOE010000072.1:0-14528 GCA_964574525.1 uncultured Bifidobacteriaceae bacterium | reverse complement strand
CATTCTGGTCACAACTGACATTGGCAACGTTCAGTTTGAATCCAGCGAAACGAACAACACGGCTGCAGCCGGCCCTGTTGCGCTGACGTTACCTCCCTTGCCTGATTTGGTGGTGGAATCCATCACGTCACCGTCGAACGCATTTGCATCGCAAAGCGTCAACCTGAGTTGGCGGGTCAGAAATGCGGGCGCTGCTCCGGCAACCAACGGCTGGGTGGATCGCGTTTCCATCTCCACAACCAACCAGGTTGGCAACGATACGTTGCTCGGCATTTTCGCGTACACCAACTCGCTCGCGCCCGGCGCATTTTACGACCGAACAGGGGCAGTGACGTTGCCCGCGACGCCGGGGCAATACTGGATCGTCGTTACCACCGATGCTCATTTCCAAGTCGAGGAGCACAGCGGCGAATTCAACAACTCGCTTGTCGCCACGCAGGCGATCCAGGTGGCCACGTATTCGGTAAGCGTGGAAACGGATGTGAACGTCGCTCCGTCGGGCACGCCTATTCCCATTCGAGTCGTGTCGTCCAACGCCGCCACCGGCCAGATTGTCGGCAATGTGCCCGTGACGGTTCGCGTGCTGCACGCGAACACTGAGCGGGTGATTCCGCTGGTCACCGGCACAAACGGTCAGGCCCAAACGATTTTCCAACCTCTGTCCGGCGAATCGGGACTGTATCGGCTCGCGGCGGATCGTCCGTCGGTGAGCACCAATGTGTTCCAAGATCAATTTACTCTCGTCGGAATGCGCGTCGTTCCAGACTCGACGAATCATACATTGGTCATCGGCAACACCGTCACCAATAAAGTCGAAGTGCGAAACCTGGGTGACCTGCCGCTTTCCGGCATCACTGCCGTTGTTCAAAGCGCGCCAGCCAATTTGACCGTCCAAGTCTCCACGCCGTCCTCTTTGGGCGCCCTGGCGAGCAATCTCCTCACCTACACGCTTCGCGCGACTGATGATTCGATTCTGGTAAGTCGCCCGATGATCCGGCTGACGAGCACGGAGGGCGCAACTGCTGCATTGACTCTGGACGTGCAGGTGTTGCGCCTCGTGCCGCAACTCGTCGCCAATCCGGGAACACTCAATGCCGCGATGCTGCGGGGAGGACAAGCCTTGGTCCAGTGTGAGATTGCCAACCCCGGTGGAGCACCCAGCGGCGATTTGAACGTCCTGTTGCCTTTGACACCGTGGCTCTCGCTGGTTTCGACTCAACGCATCACCTCGCTCGGTCCCGGCGAAAGGAGCACCGTCATTCTGGCGTTGACGCCAGCCGCGGATTTGCCGCTTGGCGCGTACACGGGAACCATCGTGGCAGCCGGCCAACCCGCCAGCGCGACAATTCCCTTCCGGTTCACTGCCGTTTCCGATCTGAAAGGCAGTCTTCGCGTAACGGTCGTGGACGAGTTCACGTATTATGCTGCCGGCGCCCCCAACGTGACCAATGCGACGGTGACCCTGACTGATCCAGTGACCGGCACAAATATCGTCAGTGGAGTCACCGATGCGTCCGGCGAGCTTCTCCTCACAAACGTCACCGAAGCCTATTACAACGTTCAGGTCCGTGCCGACCGGCATGGTGAGCACCACTCAACCGTTCTTGTCAGAGCGGACCAAGTGAATGAAATCACAGTCTTCGTGCCGAGGCAATTGGTCACCTATGTCTGGACGGTACGACAAGACGCAATTCAGGACAGATACGTTTTCACGCTCGAAACGACATTCGAAACCGCAGTCCCGGCTCCAGTCATTACGGTTGAGCCTGCGTCTATTGATCTCAGCCTATTGACGAATGACGTTACGCAGATAAGCATGACCATTTCGAATCACGGGCTTATTGCTGCTCAGGACGTCGCGCTCGATTTTGGCGATCATCCGCTGTGGCGGATCACACCACTGATTCGTGACGTCGGCGAGTTGGCGGCCATGAGTTCGGTTGCAATTCCAGTAACTATTACGCGGATCCACGAACAGACCAACCAAGCCACTGCCTTTCAGATGGGAACGAAGGTATCTCGTTTGGCGACTTCATTCGACACGCCTTGTACGATTCCAGGAGGTGTTATCTGGGTTCTCCGGTGTGGGCTGGACAATAACCGTTATTGGGTTCCGATCTATGTACACGACGCTGTCGTTCCATGTGGAAGACCGAGTAGCGGAGGTTCTATCTGTCTTGGATGTGGAACTGGCGGAGGCGGTGGCCCCCTGCCGTATTCCAGCGGGCCCACGTATTCTTCACCGATGCCTTGCATCGGTGGTTCGCTACGAGTCGGGCCATTGGTTGTTATACCCACCTACGAGAGCGGACACATTACAAACAGGGATTGTGGCGGGGGCTCTCAGTGCTCTCCGACGCCAACATCGGAGTGCGTTTTCATCATTCATGGGTTCAACGACAAGATTGATTTCTGTAACACGGGTCACTGGAGCGAGAAGATAGCAGGCGCGTATGGCGGCTCATGCGTGAGTGGATACGATTGGCGGAAAGGTGCCGGAACCTTATCGGGCACGTTTCTTGATATTGGGGGGCTTCTAGATGCGTATCGTAATGCTCAGTTTGAGGGAGTCGTACTTGCAAATCAACTCATGGACAGCATATCTGCTGGTCACTGCGCTCCTGATAAGATTCACCTCATAGGACATAGCTATGGTGGGGCGGCAGCTGCAATCGCAGCTCGAATTCTCGCGCTGTGGTATGGTCGGCCTATTAAAGAATTGGTGAGCGTGGACATCCCTTGGTTCGCCTTAGGTCACATCGATCCCAGCTCGGCGGCGAAGGTGATAAATATCTACGGAGACCATGCTCGTGGGGCGGTTGGTGCTCGAATCGCTGATCCAAGGGTTGTCAATTTCGGCGTAGACTTGAAAGGCCGAGGAGTGTTTCCGTTCCCCCCTTTTAGCGGGCACATGGAAATGCCTAAATTTGTGCCCGACTTCATCGGCCAACTCCGTACGAAGAACCCGGGAAATTATTTTGAAACCTACGATTCTGTTACTGGCAGTCTTATCTCACAGGGGTTGCCCCCTTATGAGCGTGAAAAACGCCTCAGGCTTATGTTGGTCGGTTCCGTGGGTTTGGAGGGCCTCGGTGCCTGGCAAGGCATTCACGCGGATTCAGTGAACGAAACAGGCTTTCCAACCGTGCGGTTGTCGGAGGGATCATCTGCGCAAATGTACCGGCAGGTCACGATACCGGAGAGAGCCAGATTTATGTGTCTGCGATATCGGGTTGATAACCCAGGTGATGGTGACGAACTCGTGATTTCTTTGGGCGAGCGTTTGCTATATCGGTATCCCATCTTCGGAACGAACACCGATTTCATTCTGTCGGACTTGATCCCTGTAAACGACTTGGCCGGTATCACAGATCAATTCGTGATTACTCTCAACTCGGCGGGGTCGCCTAACGCGCGTGCCGTTATTTCAGACATTCAGTTCTACGACGTTGAGGGCGAACCGGCACGAGCCGAGGAAGTCGAGGAAGGAGTATGCGCAAGAGTCCGCCTAAAACTCGAACAAGATGCCGTCATCACTCGATCTGCCTTTTCGGCGACTCTCGAGATCAACAACAATTCAAGCTCCGATTTGCAGAACATTTCAGTCTCCCTCGACATTCGCGATGCGAACAACGAGCTTACTACTAATCTTTTCGGCGTGACTCCACCACGACTGTCAGGGATGTCTGGCATCGACGGCACCGGAGTTCTCACGTCGGGTGTTTCCGGGCAGTCACAATGGACCCTTGTGCCTACCAAGGACGTGGCGAGCCAAGGGCCAACGCAGTACTTTATCGGCGGTGTGCTTTCGTACGTCCAGGACGGCCAACAGATTACGGTGCCTCTCTTCCCGGAACCGATCTTGGTGATGCCCGACCCGAGTTTGCGGGTGAAATACTTCTGGCAACGAGACGTGTTCAGCGACGATCCGTTCACTCCCGAGATTGAACCCGCCGAACCGTTCGCTTTGGGCTTGATGATGTCCAATGTTGGCCAAGGCACGGCTCGTGATGTCACGATTACCTCTGCGCAGCCGCAAATCATTGAGAACGAGAAGGGCCTGTTGATTGACTTCAAGTTGATCGGCGCGCAGGTGGGAAGCCAGCAGGTCACGCCATCCCTTACCGCCGATCTTGGCAACATCAGTCCCGCTCAAACGGCCGTGGCCACGTGGTTCATGACAGCCTCATTGCAGGGACGATTTCTCGACTACAAAGTTTCGTACCAGCACATTGACGATCTCGGCGGCAGGAACCTGTCACTCATTGACGGCGTCGAAATTCACGAATTGATCCACGTTGTCCGCGCGGGCGTTCCTTCGGATGATGGAGTCCTCGACTTTCTGGTGAATGACGTGCCCGACGCTCTCAATCTGCCGGACAGACTCTACCTGAGCAGCGGCGGTTTGTTTCCGGTGAGCGCGGTCACGAATGCAACGGTGGCTGGCCTTACCAATTCGCAGTTCCAAATTGTGGCATCGTTGCCATCCGGCTGGGCGTATTTGCGAATTGCCGATCCGGCATTGGCGAATTACCAACTTGTGCGAATCGTTCGTTCCGACGGACGCGAACTGCGCCTGAACGATAATGTTTGGACGACCCACCGCACCATCCGTCCGCTGGGCCAACCGCCCCGGCAGGAAAATTTCTTCCATTTACTGGATTACAACAGCACTGGATCATACACGCTCTACTACCAGCAGACGGGGTCAGTGGACCAGACGGCTCCAACCAGTTCGGTGATGGCGTTGCCGAATTACAGCCCGCGCCAATTCTCTGTTCAATGGTCGGGCCAGGACGAAACCAACGGCAGCGGGCTGGCCTCATTTGATGTTCTCGTTTCCGTCAACAGCGGTCCTTTCACGACTTGGTTGCGCGGCACCACCGCGACTGGCGCAATCTACACTGGTGTGGCTGGCGTGCGGTACGGTTTCTACAGCATCGCCTACGACCACGCTGGGAATGTCGAACCTGCGCCCGCCAGTACCGACGCCGAAACCACCGTTACGAACAGCAGGCCGGAACTACCTCCGATTCCAAATTACGTCATGCGAGTTAACCAAACACTGACGTTTACCAACTCGGCTGCTGATCCTGATGGCTCGGTTCAGACCTTGAGGTTCGCGCTCGATCCGGGTGCACCCGCCGGCGCCAGCGTCACTCCAGACACCGGAGTGTTCCTTTGGACACCGTCATGCCCACAGGGCAGCACCACGAACTTGATCACGGTGCGCGTGACTGACAATGGCACACCGCCGCAAAGCGCCACGCAGTCATTCACGGTGAGCGTGCTGGAGTGCGTGGAGGCGAGCCTTGGCCGGACGGTCGTGCGCGCAGGCGAGACCGGTTCGGTGGCCGTAGTGTTGCTGTCCACCGTTGAATTAACAAACCTCAATTTCTCAGTGGTCTATCCGTTGGGTCGTCTCACCAATTTTGCCCTTGTGGTGAACACGCAGCAGGTCAGTGCTCCGCTTTTGAGCACGCCCGAGGCAGGACGCCTCAACATCGGACTCCGCTTGCCTGCCGACCGCATTCTGTATGGGCCGACGAACATTGGTGAACTGCATTTCCGCGCGCTCGTTAGCCAGTCATCCGCGTTTGTGGCTTTGCCTATCGTGGAGATTGAAGGGCTGAAACCGGACGGGAATCCCGTCGCGAACGCTTACGGGCAAGCCGGTCGGGTGGTAGTAGTCGGGAATGAGCCACTGCTGGAGGCGAACCTGATGAGTACGAATCGCGGTCTGGCGCTAATCCTCTATGGGATTCCCGGTTCAACAAACCAGTTGTTGAGCACCAGCGATCTGCTGCCGCCTGCATCGTGGTCGAATCACTCACAGATCGTGCTTACAAACTTGTTTCACTCGATCGAGATCAAGGACGCGACGAATCGCATGTTGTTCTTTAGGGTCAGGCGGCAGTGAAAGAACTGGACCAACACCGCTACGCTATTCTCGCAGGTAAGCTACCGGTCACTTTCACGCAACGAAATTGTTGGCATATATTCCCCCAAGCGTTCGCGGTGCCACCACGCGCCGGTGCGCCGCCGTTCCGCAAGATCGGTGAAGTGATAACTGTAAAGTGTCGCGCGGATGTGACGCGGCGGCTTTTCGGGGAATGGATTCTTGTCCAACAATGCAAGCACATCGGACGAGCCTTGCAGCAGGCGGACGCAAAAGTTAACGAACCACGGGTTTTGCTGGTAGTTGCCCAACGCGGCGAACCACATCTGCCAGTCCAATCGCGGCTGGTGCGGCGCGACGAAGCTGGGAGAGTGCTTCACATCGCCGGGTTTCCATTTGAATTCGTACGGCAGCCACGTGACGCCGTCGTTGCTGCCCTCGACGATGATTTCGTTGCGTGGCCGGGTCATCACGCGGAACAGGCCGTAGGAATTCAACGTCCGGAATGGGGCGACGGCCTGGGTCAACTGCACGATCGGCTTTGGCGACGGAAAGTTGATGCGAAAGTTGAACAGCATTTCTACGGTCGTGATCAGCATGACAAAACCTGCGAACGACCCGAGCAGCCATGCACGCCAGGCGCGAACCGGGTTGATAGTTGATAGTTGATGGTTGATGGACAGAAAGCGCCGGACGGTGCCCGGGAGGAGTTTTTGCAGCGTAAAGTCGTCCAGCAGCGGTAGGCACAGCGCAATCGTCAGCAGGTTGAAGAAGTTGTAGTTGCCAGTGAGGCCGATGAGCAGTTGAAAAAAGACCGTCGCACCGCAGGCAATAAATCGCAGCCGCCGCGGCGCGAAGAACAGAAAAGGCACGGCCACCTCGATGACATACATCACGAAGCAGGAGAACTTTTGAAACCAGAGCGGCAGTTGGTGCGCGTACCAGCCGATCCACGTCGGCAGCGGTTGTGTCTCGTAGTGGAACGTCAGCGCCGTCAGGTTGAGCCATGTAGGATCGTCGTACACCAGTTTCGTCATGCCCGATTGGAACATCAGCAGAAACAACAGCCAGCGCAGCAACCACAACGATACCCGCGAGGGTGGCTCTTCGGGCGATCCCGCGCTGCGGGACGGCAGCCATTGGCGCGGTGCGAAGAAGATCGCGAAGAATCCTGTCTCCAGCAGAAGCGTGTCCCACTGAAAGGAGAGAAACGTCTGGCCGACGAGCGACAAGGAGAGATAGAACACCCATAACAAAATCAACACCGCCCTCGGCGCCACACCGATGAGAAGCAGTACGGACAACACTGCCCCCGCCGCGCACAGGAAATTCAGAAAGCTGTCGCTGGCGCTGAACCAGCACAACGTTGGCAATTCATAGAACCGGCCGACTCCGGCGTTCTGTGCCTGGAAATACTTTTCGGCGCCAGCCATGAACTGTCCGGCGGGCAAAATTCCGTTGCTGCCGACCAGTCCGCTCAGTTGAGTCCAAAGCGATAGAAAGGCGACGAGGTAGATCGCGCCAAGCGAGCGGAGAAAAATCCAGCGCGCTAGAAAATACGTTGGCCGTTCGACGTGTTTTCCCCAGCCGATTCGCGTGAGCCACGAGAACAGTGGGCGATGTTCGGCCACGAAGCGGTAGCAACGTTCGGTGGTGGTCGCGAACCCGGGCGACTGCTGATACCAGCGCAACGGACGACATTTCTGTTGGTTGTGCGCTAGCGCGCGGAAGACCGCTTCCGCCCCGCTGTAAAACGCGCCGTCCGGTTCAACAAGATGCACCGCGGTTTCGAATCGCTCGCGCGGCAGTTCAGGAAATTGTTCGGCGATGCGCGGGTTTTGAAACGGAAGATACTCGACGGCGTCACCTGTGGCCTGCTGCCAGCGTTTGATCCAGAGCGTGCAGAAGTTGCAGTCGCCGTCGAAAATCATCAGCGGCTTCGGCGGCGGCGCGGCCACGTGCAAGTCGCGTTTCATGGCGATGCGGGTTTGGCCTTGATTGGAGGGCAAATCGGCGCGCGAGTAAATGAAAGAAGTGGCGCAAGCCGGAGGCTCGCGCCACTACTGCGAGCAATTGCCTCGAACCGCTTGAATGTTCCTGACCGACCCGTTAATTCTTGCGCGTCTCACAGCCACAACCCTGGCATGACCATTTGTGTTCCCAAAGAAGTTGAGGCGGGCGAAACCCGCGCGGCCATCGTTCCCACCAACGTTGCCCGCCTTGTGAAACTGGGTGCCGTTGTTGAAGTGGAAAGTGGCATCGGGCACTTTCTCGGCTGCGGCGACGCGGACTTTACGGCGGCTGGCGGCAAGATTTTTACGGACCGTCGCGCGGCGCTGGCGGCGGCGGACGTGGTGTTGCGTGTGCGCAAGCCGCCGCTCGAAGAAATAGATTGGCTCAAGCCGGGCGCAATTCACGTGAGCTTTCTCGATCCCTTCCGCGAAACGGAATTGGTCCGGAATCTTGCAGAGCGCGGTGTGAGCGCGGTCAGCCTCGAAATGCTTCCGCGCATCACGCGCGCGCAGAAGATGGATGCGTTGACCTCGCAAGCAAACCTCGCCGGATACATCGCCGTGGTGCTCGCCGCCGATCACGCCAGCAAGATTTTTCCCATGATGATGACGGCGGCGGGGACGATCATGCCTTCGCGCGTGTTTGTGATTGGCGCGGGGGTGGCAGGCTTGCAGGCCATCGCCACGGCCCGGCGGTTGGGCGCGCGCGTCGAGGCCTACGACACGCGGCCCGTCGTCGAAGAACAGGTCAAATCGCTTGGCGCGAGATACTTGAAGATTGATCTCGGCGAGACGGGACAGACGAAAGAGGGTTACGCGAAAGCGTTGACCGAGGAGCAACTTCAGAAGCAACGGGCCGCGATGAAAAAGTTTTGCGCCGATGCGGATATCGTGGTCACGACGGCGCAGGTGTTCGGCCGCAAAGCGCCGGTAATCGTGACGGCGGACATGCTCGCGGCGATGAAGCCAGGCAGCGTGGTCGTGGACCTGGCGGTAGAATCGGGCGGCAACGTCGAAGGCGTTGCGCCCGGCCAGATCGCCGAGCGCAACGGCGTGAAGATCGTCGGGCTGACGAATTTGCCGGGCCGTGTGCCGGTCCACGCCAGCCAGGTTTATTCGACAAACCTCGCCAGCTTCATCGAGGAATTTTGGGACAAACAGAATAAAAAATTCGTTCTCAATCTCGACGATGAAATCATCAAGGGCTGTCTCGTCACTCACGGAGGAAAGATCGTCAATGAAAAGCTCGCACAGAACAAATGAGGGAGCGGTGGGAAACACCAAACACCAAACACCAAGCACCCACGGAGTCTTAAGCGCCAAACTTCAAAACGGCTGGTGCGTGAAGCGTGGTTTGGAGCTTGGTATTTGGAAGTTATTTGGAGTTTGGAGTTTGGTGTTTGGTGTTTTGACACAGACTTCAGCCAGTACCGCCGACAACGCAACGCCCTCCGATCCTGCTACAGATTTCGACCTGGTCACCGCTCTGTTCGTGTTCATGCTCGCCACTTTCGTCGGATTGGAAGTCGTCCGGCGCGTGTCCCGCCTGTTGCACACGCCGTTGATGTCGCTGACCAACGCGATTTCTGCGATCGCGGTCGTCGGCGCGATCCTCGTGGCTGGACCGGAGCACCCGACGTTCATTCACGTGCTGGGATTGGTCGCCGTCGTCGCGTCTGTGACCAACATCGTCAGCGGATTCCTCATCACGGACCGCATGTTAAAGATGTTTAAGAAAAGACCCACCCCTGACCCCTCCGAGGAGGGGAACAAAAGAGCGCCGCAGTGAACCACTCGATTCAACTGGCGTATCTGGTCGCGACGGCGCTGTTCGTCTTCTCGCTGAAGTGGATGAACAAGCCGGAGACGGCGCGCCGCGGCGTGCTGGCCGGGGTGGGGGCGATGCTGCTTGCGGTGATCAGCACGCTGGCGATGCCGGGCATCGTCAACTTCGGCCACATTGCCATTGCGATAATCATCGGCGCGGCCATCGGGATTCCGCTTTCGCGCGTGCCGCTGACAGCGGTGCCGCAACGGACAGCGCTGTCGCATGCCTTCGGCGGTTTGGCGGCCGGGTTGGTCGGCACGGCGAAATATTACCTCTGGCTCGGTGAAGGCGGCGGGGAATTGACGGCGTTTCGTGTCGTGGCCATCAGTGCCGAAGTGCTGCTGGGCTTTCTCACATTTACGGGCAGTTTGATGGCCGCGGGGAAATTGCAGGAAATAATTCCGACGCGGCCCATCACTTATCGGGGACAAAACGTGTTCAACCTTTCGTTGCTCGGACTCGCGGTCGTCGCTTCGGCGGTGTTGGTCGTTCATCCGACCTGGCAATGGCTTTTCCCGATCATCATCGCGCTGTCCCTCTTGTTCGGCGTGCTGCTCATTCTGCCCATTGGCGGGGCGGACATGCCCACGGTGATTTCGCTGTTGAATTCCTACGCCGGGCTTTCGGCCGTGGCGATGGGCTTCGTGCTCGACAACAAACTGCTCATCACCGCTGGCGCGCTGGATGGTTCATCGGGTCTGATCCTCTCGATCATCATGTGCCGCGCGATGAACCGCAGCTTCACGAATGTTTTGTTCGGCGCGTTCGGAACCGTGTCCGCGAAGACGGCCCAAGCCGCACAGGGCGAAGTCAAACCCATCAGCGTCGAGGACGCCTACGTAGTGTTGGAAGGGGCGCGTTCGGTGGTCTTTGTGCCGGGCTACGGCATGGCGGTGGCGCAGGCGCAACACGCGGTGCGTGAACTGGGCGAGTTGTTGGAAAAAAACGGCGCCGAAGTGCGCTACGCGATCCATCCTGTCGCCGGCCGCATGCCCGGACATATGAACGTCCTGCTCGCGGAAGCGAACGTGTCCTACGACCAACTTTTTGAAATGGAGGCGGTCAATTCCATCATGGACACAGTGGACGTGTGCGTCGTGGTCGGCGCCAACGACGTAGTGAATCCTGCCGCGCGCGAGGAAAAGGGCAGCCCGATTTACGGCATGCCGATCATCGAAGCCTATCGCGCTCGCACGGTCATCGTGCTCAAACGTTCCATGGCGGCAGGTTTCGCAGGCATCGAGAATCACCTGTTCTACAAGGACAACACGCGCATGTTGTTCGGAGACGCGAAGTCGTCATTGCAGGCGCTCGTGGCTGAATTCAAATCCGCATGAAGGTGAGAGGAGTTAAAGCGGTAAACGGTTCAAATGGTTGGATGCGTTAACCTGCCAGACGCGCTACCACAACGGCGTCTAACACATTCAACTTCTTAAACGAGTCAACTCACTTCTCCGCCGGCGCCAACACGCAGCGGAAACCCACGGTGTTCTTTTGGTCACCCGGCGGCCCATACCAGCGGAAATCCGGGCGGAGATTGACTTCGAACGAAGTATCCCACGCCGCGCCACGCGCGACGCGGTACGGTTTGTCTTGCGGATCGAGGCACCATTCCCAGACATTGCCGCGAATGTCGTGCAGGCCGGGGCCGTTTGGGCCGAGGCTGCCCACGGCGGCTGTTCCGGATCGCGACGCACCTGAACTCGTCACGGCATCCTTCAGGCTCGCGCCAGCCGCGAGCGATTCCCATTGCGCCTGCGTCGGCAACCCGTAAGTGCAGGCTTCGGGCAGCATGTCTTCCGCGCGTTCAGTCCCGGTGAGTTTGCTGCAAAAACTCATCGCATCATTCCAGCTCACGGAATCCACCGGGTTGTGGTCGCCGCGAAATTCGCTGGGATTGCCGCCGGCGACTTTCTGATATTCCTTCTGGGTCACCTCGTATTTGCCTGCCCATAAATCATCGGAAATCTTCACCATCACCATGCCGACGCTGTTGGTGAAGGCGGGCAGCTTGACCAATTCCTTGATGTCCGGCTTCTCTTTGTCCCCGGATGCCACCGCGAGCGCGTTGGTAGTGGAGGCAGCGGCTGAGTTGGTCTTTGGCGGCACGGGAACGGGATCTGCGCTTTTTTCCTGGGCGACGGCAGTCACGGTCAGGCAAGCAAGACAACCAAGGGCAGACATAATCCGTTTCATCGGCACAAACAGAATTCCGATTCGCCCCTTTGTCAAGCGCGGGCATCGCGATGGGCGCGACTGGAAATGGCCGTCAGGGTAACGGGCGTGGGGCGGCGGGCGTCCTCGCCTGCCGTAGAGCTGGCGCGTCCCGCCCGGCGGAAAGAACGTGCGTTACGGGTGAGGCGTTGGGGATGGCGGGGGTCGCAATGGATTCGTGCGTTTTTTCCGGGCGGCCAGACCCCCCTCTACGTCAGGCGCGAGGCAGACAGCGGTTGCCGGGGCGATTCGAGAACCATGGCGCGCATGTTTCTTCTGTAGCTTCTTGTCCAGGCAGAGGCAAGGCGTCGGATCAAACCTGCGACGAAATCGATGCGAGCAAGGTAGGACAGTTTCGCGTCCCACTTCAGGAAACGCGGGACGAATGTGCTCCGGCGGGCAGCGAGCGGCCCAGGTTTTCGAGGAGTGTGATTTTCTGCCAGATTTTCCTCGAGAAGCCGGAGGTCAAATCTTCCACGTCGTCCACGGCGTCGAGCACCACCGAATCTTGAAAACCCTGAACATACAGCGCGGCGATTTTGCTGATCAACGCCAGCGATTCGCTGCAATAATCGAAATACCGGTTCAACTCGAAGGGCGTCATCGCGCGTCGTTGCGGCGAGGTCGTGTGTTGTTCGGGCCGGAAGTAACTCTCCGGGTCTTTCGTCAACTGGTGCATGTCCACGATGTGCGCCATCGCGCGCAACTCATGGATGGCCTTGAGAGCGCGACTGCGTTTGATCCGGTTTTCCCAGCTCACAAAGAAAAGAATCGCCGCGCCGATAAACACGACCGAACTGATGCTGGCCTCCAGGGCCTGAATGGAGTTGGCGTAGTCATCGAACTGAAACTGCCGGATGTGAATCATCATCCCCACGAGCAACGCGATGATGGCCGCACTGAGAATCGCGGCCGCGCAGCGGAGCAGCAGTTGGGGCCTTTGAATCCATTGCGTTCGCGCGACGGTTTCCTCGGCGACGCGCAACAGTTCAGCCACGATCCGGCCCAGGCCGGAGCCGGGGAATCTTCCTTCGATGCGGCGGTGAAGGACTTGGACCGTCTCGATGATCCTTTGCGAATCCAGCCGGCGGTATTTCGCGAGGGCGTGTTCCATTTGCGCAGGCGGGATTATTTCTCGGGATCGGCCGGACCCTCGACGTCGCGAATCCTGATTCCGCGGAACGCGGCGCTCGTGGTCCACGAAGCGAGACCGAAGGGTTTGGAAAGTTCAATATCGCCGAACCTCAGGGAGATTTTGCGGCCGGCGGTCACGACATTCGCGACTTTCTTCTGCTCGATCCACGCTTCGATTTTCTTCTCGGAGACGCGCAGGCGGATGCGATACCAGTGGCCCGTGTCAAAGTTGATGAACTGCGTAGTCTCGTTCTCCGAAGCGTCCGCGCCGTCGAGACACGAAATCCCGACGACCGATCCTCCCCAACCGCCGACAATCAGGCTGGCGAAAGAATCCCCCACCGGGAACGTCAGCCCGCAAAAGAAATCGGATCCGCCCACGCGCACGGCTTCGAGCGCGACTTCGTAATTCACCTTGGGGATCTCATTGGTGCAGTTGACACCTACGAAGGGCTCGCCCGCTGAAAACACGAGCAGGCCCTTCTGAATTTCGACTTTCCCACCCCCGCCGAAATCGGTCGCCCGCCAACCGGACAGCGATTTGCCATCGAAGAGGGAACGCCAGCCTTCGCCCTCAATCGGCGCGGGTGGCTGGGCGGCGGCATTCGCGATGAGGTCATTTTCGGTCGCCGACCGTTCGCGGGGTGGCAGGCTGACGACCTCGCCGCGCGGCGCCACCGCCGATTGCGTGGTCCGGGAGGATTCGCATCCGGCCAATGAAAACAACGTCAGGACGCCGCCGATTGCGACCGTGAAAAGATTTTTGTTCATTGCAGAAACGATTATGGCCAGACTCCGCCTGAAATGCACGACTCCATTTCCACCATCCGGAAAGTGCCGACTTCCTCTGCGTCCCCGTTTCAAAAGAATAACGAGCGCTGGAAAACTCGTCCCTCGCTTGTCCTATGAACAAGCCCAACCTACCCGGCTTCCTCTCCGTTCAGCCTGACGGTGTCTCCCTGGCCATCAAACTTCAGCCACGCGCTTCTGCCAATGAAATCGTCCCGCATCGCGGGATCGGCGCCGAACTGCGCGTGAAAGTCACCGCGCCACCGGTGGATGCCGCCGCAAACGATGCGCTGATTCGTTTGCTCGCGGAGCGATTTGATTGTCCGCGAAGTCGTGTCGAGATTTTGCGCGGCCACACCTCGCGGCACAAGATCATCAAGTTGCACGGTCTTTCCGCCGATGCGGTGCTGGCGCGCTTAAACAGGTAGCGCCCGACGCCATGTGGCGCGGGACATTACGAACCCGCGATACGCAGCCAACGGAGTCAGGCCCATCGAGGCCGGACTTTGATCTACAGAAACAGTCGTCGAAGCCATCGCTGATTGTTTTCCGCGTTTCCTTTCGCCTCAAGGAAGCGTTTTCACCCGGCGGCCCGCCGCTTCTCGCAACGCTCCGGCTTCCCTGCGAACTTCGCGGAGTGCAGCCACCATGC
>CAZNOE010000071.1:13697-14689 GCA_964574525.1 uncultured Bifidobacteriaceae bacterium | reverse complement strand
TCTGCGCCTCGTTGATGTCCGAGGGCGGCGTGTAAAACGCGAGCGGAATGTCGCGGTAGCGGTCCTCAATCTTTTTGAAGTAACCGGCGCAAAGCGAAATGAGATAATTTGCGTGCGGTTTTTCCTGTTGCCACTCGACAGCGACGAGACCCGTCGCGGCGTCTTTTGTCTCCGAAACCTGCCGCCCGTTCGAGATCACGGTCATGCCTACGGGCACGCGGCATGTGATCTGCGAAGTGAACTTCTGATTTGGCGCATCCGGGCAGGGATACCAGTGCCGTGCCTCAATCTGCTCGCCCTGCGAGAACAGATGCGTGTCGCCCGGCTTGCAGCCCATTTCCGGCGTGCGGAAATAAATTCCATTGACCGGCTCGGCGCGATATTCGATTGCCAGCCAAGCCTCCTTGTTCGCCGGAATCGGCTCTGCGAACGTCACGATGATTTTGTCGTTCGCGACCTGGTAATCCAGGATCGTCTCGCTCGATTTGACCGAATCAACCCGCAGGTCCACTGCGTCGAGGGCCAATTCCGGCAGCGCCTGGGCGATGGGTTTGAATGTGATCGTCGTTTTGGCGGCGATGGTGCGATTCGTGAAATCAGGCGTCACGTCAATGGCGAGGTTCCCCACGGCGACGGCGCGGTCGGGCGAGTATTTGCGGTACTCGGGCGAATCCGGCGGCGCGAAGAACGCGCTGGTCTTGAGGCATTCGGCTTCGCGGGTGGTTTCTTCCGCGCGGAGGGTGACCGCGACGCCGCCGAGTGTCAGTGCGGCGAGCAGGAGGCAGGGCAATTTCATCGCCCATGTTTACCTGAAGGCGGAGCCTCTGTCAGTGCTTGAATTGGCGGCCAACTCCCGTGCCCAGCCATGGCAGAATCCTGGAGAGTGTCTTATTGAGAACGGCAGAACAGCCCGCAAAGCGAGACGGTTTGACTGCCGAATCCTGGATGTTTTCTCCGGGGCGCGACTCCGGCAGTCGCCAGTTGCGGAACTT
>CAZNOE010000071.1:0-13687 GCA_964574525.1 uncultured Bifidobacteriaceae bacterium | reverse complement strand
GGGCCTGTGATCCGCGAGCGACTTCAGCCCTGTCCTTGAATGGAAGCCGGGCTGACCGACCACGTTTGGACCCTGGAAGAAGTCGTGGCGCTGATAAATTAGGTTTGAATTACTGTTCAACATTTTGTTAACTGGTCGTCTTGTTAGACCGACTAGCGCCACTTACAGTATGACCGCTGAAATCGTCGCATTCGTCACCGCCCTTGGCCACGCAACCAACATAGCGAAGGCTGCGGTTGAAGCTCGCGACGAGTCCAAACGGAGAGAGGCTTTGGCGGAACTTACGGGCGCATTGGCCGAGTTGCAGGCCAAGCATCTGGCAGTCATTCAGAATCAACTGGCGCTCTTGCAGCAGAATGAAGGTCTGAGAAAGCAACTCGCAACATACGACCAATGGGAAAAAGAAAAGGCCAGATACAAGCTGGAGAACATCGGCGCGGGCGCCCTTGTGCGTGCTTTCCACCCATCCCAGCCAACGGATGATCCGCCGCATTGGATTTGTGCCAACTGTTACGAGGATCGCCACAAGTCGCCGCTCCAAAGCACGGAACAGCGCAACGACTATGTTTGCCCCAAATGCAACACGACGATTATCGCCATCACACCATACCCGTCGGCCTAAGTGGACGAAGGCTTTGCCCTGAGTCGAGATTGACTTCGAGTTTAACATTTTGTTCGTTTGCAGTGCCTATGCCCGATTTTCGCACATGGTCGGATGATCAGTTGGATGAGTTCATTGGGACTGGCGTTGGCGCTGAGAGAGAGGGCGCGGCGGCGGAGCGGACCCGCCGGCATTTGATTCAGGCAGAGAGGAGGTCTGACGAGAGACATCAGGCGCTCCTTGCAGAACAGCAGCGTTTGAAGGCTGCGATTGGCGGACTTCATCGAGTAGATGTAGCCATTTTGATTGTTGGGCTGATAGCTGCAATTGCAGGCGTGCTATTGCTCTTTCTTGAGCTGTCACACGGTTCTGTAGGTGCCAAATGACGATTGAGTGGCTTATGGAGCAAACGAACAGAAGCAGGAAACCGATCAACGAGGGCCCTTTTGTTGGCTTGGCGGCTGGTTGATTATTGCCACATCGCCGGGCAAAGACGTTGGGAAGCCATGCCTTTAGAAGATTAAGTGCAAACTGGCGATTTGAAAGTAGCCCACTACCGAAACAGCTGGAAAGGCTCACGATCAAGCCGCCAGTTAGCGTCACTGACTTCGCCCCCTTCCATGCCACTCGAAGCCCGGCCGCTTCAGGCGGTCGATTCTCTCTTCGCTGAGCTTCCCCCGCCTCTTACGTTTTCGTTGTTCGTGAACCCAAGTTCCAAGCTCTGGATTTTCCGGCCAGCGTGCCGGCACATTGCAATTCCCATGCTCTGATTTGTATCGCTTTAACAACTCGAACATTTCGTCCCAAACGCTCTCTGAACGATCCCAAACAAAGCCTTGTTTCTCCAACCGTCGAACCCGGTCTTTGTCAAGTTGACCCTTGTTTTTGATCTTCCGTTGGGTGCTTACCCAAGAAGCCAAACGTGGATTCTCTTTCCAGTCCTGAGGAATGTTACAGTGCCCATGAACCTGCTTGTAGCTCAAGAGTGCTGAGAACATCTCCTCCCAAACGGCATCAAATGGATTCCAAATTACTCCCAACTTTTTCAATCGTCGAAGCTGCTCCTCATCCAAACGACCGTTCTTCCAGTTCTTTCGTTGCAGGTGAAGCCAGTTCGCAAGCACTCGGTCACCGGTTCGACTCCGACGGACATTGCAGTGCCCGTGCTTTTGTCTGTAGGCGGACAAACGCGCGAAGAATTCTTCCCATACCGCGTCGAATGGCGACCAAACAAAACCGAGTCCGTCCAGCCTCTGGACGCGTTCCACACTCAACTTGCCAATCCGATTCCTTTGCCGCTGATTGATTACCCAAAGGCCAAATTGAGGATTTTCAGAGTAAGCGGCAGGGACATTGCAGTGACCGAATTTTGCTTTGAACATTTGCAGTTCACAAAATCTTTCCTCCCAGTTCTTGTCCAACACATGCCACACAAAGCCGATCGCCTCCAAACGTTGAACGCGTTTTTCGTTGAGACGACATCTCTTTTTGTCAGTTCGTTGCTTGCTCACCCACCACCCGAGCGCTGGATTTTCAGTCCACTTGCCCGGAACATTGCAGTGACCAAATTTCCCTTTGAAGGCTTGGAGTTCGCCGAAGCGTTCGTCCCAATTGTCGGCCAAGATTTCGATACAGGCGGTTGTTATCGAACTGCGAAGTTTCTCCAGTGAGATTCGAGGACCGAGAATATCAACACGCTCTTGGAAGCGCGAGTCGTCAAAGCCTTTCGTTCTTCCCCGTTCATGGCGCATCTCGCGGATGATCTCGGCCAGCACTTCGTCCTGCTCTTGCAGGGATTGGAGCACATCCCACACTTCGTCGAATTCGGCGCGGTTCACGGCTGCCTCAATGCTTTCGCCAGCGGCTTGTTCGAGGTAGAGCGGCACCAGTACGTAGCCGGTAGTCTTATCCGAGCCTTCGGGTTTTCGCATGGCGCGTCCGGTGGCTTGCACAATGTCCACGCGGTTACGGCGCGGTGAGAGGAACGCCACCATGTCCACCGCTGGAACGTCCACGCCTTCGGTGAGGCAACGGGCGTTGGACATGAGGCCGCGCGGTGCGGCGCGGAAGTCGCGCATCACCCGTTCGCGTTGTGCGGTCGGCATCGTGCCGTTGACGTGGAAGGTCTGGAAGTTTGGAGTTCCGCCTTCATCCGGTCCGGACCGGCTAAAGCCGGAACTCTGAACGACGGAGAGATGCGTGCTGATTCCTTCCGAGCCGTCGGCCACGAAAGATTCTGCGGACTTCACGGTTCGGTGGAAGGTGAACACTTTGTTGACGCCGTATTTCGCGATGGCGTCCGTGAGCGCAAGTTGGTTGGCGACCTGCCGCGCGCGGATGGCATCTCCGTTCACCAGCACTTCGCCCCGGCTCAAGAGTTCGTTCGTGACCATGCCGGACGTGATGACGGAGATGACGACCTTGTAATTGCAGATGATGCCGCGCCGGGCGGCTTCGGCGAAGGTGAGGCGGTAGGCTTGTTCGCCATAGACCTGCGGCTTGTCCATCGAGAAGACGAGTTGCGCGTCGCCTTCCTTGTCCTTGCGTTGCGGGTTGTAGTGGCGCGGCGTGGCGGTGAGGAAGAGGCGTTTCCTGATGGGCAGGTTGGAGTCTTCCAGCGCGAAGGCGTAGTTGCGTCCTTCGCGTCCGGCGGTCTTGTGGGCTTCGTCGAAGATGCCGAGGTCAAAGGTTTCGCCTTTCCGCAACGCTTCGCCGACGACGCGGGCGGATTGGTAGGTGGAGAAAATAATTTTCGCGCCAGCAAAGGGCGCGTCGAGAAATTCGCGGACGCTCTGGCGGTCGGTCGTGACCGGGAAGTCGAGATCGGATTGCGGCGTGGCGATGGCGTCGAGGTCTTGCTTCACGGTCGGGTCGGAGCAGACGCAAAGATAGGCGAGCGACGGCAGGCTGGTTTCGTGCAGCCATTCGTGGAGGGTTTGCCGCAGCAGCGCGAGCGAGGGAAGCAGGACGAGAATCGTTTGCGACTGCAACCGTTCGGCAACCCAAAGCGCGACGAGTGTTTTTCCCGTGCCGCAAGCCATGACGCCAGTCACGCGGTCATGCTTGCGAAGCGCCGGCAACAAAACATCGAGAGCTTCGTGCTGGTGCGAGCGGGGTTGTTTCCTCGGCGTTGGCACATCCGCCTGCGCCAACCAATTTTCAATCACCCGGAAGTCGGATTCTTCCAAGCGATCAAGGTCAGAACCGCGAATGCAAAAGAAGCCTTTGCGCTCGTTCATCACGGCGGGCAAGTCGTCGCAGTTGGTGAACAGCACGCGGCTGTGGATGCCGGCGCTGTCCGCCAGCCCTATGAACGTGGAAAGCTCGCGCCAAGTCAGCGGTTGCCGGCCTGACCGGAACTTGACCTGGTAAACGTCAAATCCGCCGAGGACGGTTTGCGCGACGCCGTCAACGCCGTAGTCGTTCAATGGCAACGCGAGTTTGCGGAGGACTTCGGTTGGAACGGCGGCAAGCGGCCAGACTTGCGGCAAGTCGTGGCGGCGCTGCGTGGCCAGGTACGCTTCGGCAAAGACTTCAAAGGCGTCGCCGCGCGTGCGTTCGTCCGGCAAGGCGGTGATGCGTGCTTCAAGTTCGTCAAAGGATTTCAAGCCGGCGAACAAACCTGCTCGCTGGAGCGCGCTCGCTTTGGGATGAAGCGGCTTCGACATGGCGGCAGATTATCGCAGCAGCAGTCCCTTTGGAAGGAAAGAGCCTGATGGTTACTGTGCTTCCTGGATTCTGGGCTTGACGTCGGCGGTGGTGGGTTCAGTTTACGGCCAATGAAACTGGGGTGGCAACCGGGGAAACGGTGAAGCACTCTTCGCGAACCGCCAACCGTGTTCCATGAATCGAACGTTGCCCCTGCCGGTGGCAAACATTGAATCAACATGAAAAAAGCAAACCAAGCCCTCAACACTCTCAGCCGAAGAACATTTCTCAAACGAGCAGGCGCCGTGGCCAGTGGTGTCGTCGCCATGCCCTATTTCATCCCCGCCCGCGCCTTGGGCCGCGATGGCGCGGTGGCGCCGAGTGAACGAATCGTCATGGGCGCCATCGGCATCGGCAACCGCGGCAGCTACGTGCTCGGTTGCTTTCTGCCTGAACCGGGCGTGCAATTCGTTGCCATCGCCGAGGTGAAGGAAGAACGCCGCCTTGCAGTCAAGAAAAAGGCTGACGATCTCTACGGCAACAAGGATTGCATGATGTATCGGGATTGCCGCGAGTTGCTCGCGCGACCCGACATTGACGCGGTGCTGATCGCCACAGGCCCGAACTGGCACGCCGCGGCGGCGACCCTCGCGGCCAATGCCGGCAAGGATATGTACTGCGAAAAACCCTGCACGAAGAACATCGTGGAAAGCCTCGCGTTGGCGGCGACGATTCGCCGGACCGGCCGCGTGTTTCAAGCCGGCACGCAGCGGCGCAGCCTCCCGAACTTCGCGTTCGCCGTCGAATTGGCTCGCACCGGAAAGCTTGGGAAAATCCACACGCTCCACGCGCACCCGATGGGCTTGAAGGCGGAAATGAGCGGCTGGCTGCCCGAAGAGCCCGAGCCGGACAAGGAGAAGGTGGATTGGGACATGTTTCTCGGCCCGGCAGCGTGGCGGCCTTACAACAAGAAGCTGCTCAACGCTTTCAACTTCGAGAAAGGCGGTGGCTTCATGGGCGCCTTCGGCGCTGGCGGTTGCCTCGAATGGGGCTCGCACTGCGTGGACCTTTGTCAGTGGGCGAACGATGACACCACCTCGGCGGTGGAATACTGGCCGGAAGGCAACGAACTTCACGCGCGCTACGCGAATGGCGTCAAGCTCATCATGCGCAACGACGGCTGGATACCCGGGCTCGGCTCGTGCCCCGTGCGCTATGAAGGCGCGACCGGTTGGGTGGAAACTGCCGACAACGGCGAGATGGTCGCGAACCCGACTGAATTGATCGCTGGACCGCGTCCGCGCATTTCCGGCTATCCCGCGAATTTCCACGTGCGCGATTTTCTGGCGTGTGTTCGGTCGCGCGGCCGAACGCGTGCCAACGCGGACATCGCCTGCTGGTCGCACATTACCTGTCACGCGGCCAACATTGCGTTGTTCCTGAACCGCCGCGTCAAGTTTGATCCCGCCAAGCGCGAATTCATCGGCGACGAGGAAGCCAATCGTCTCCGCTCCGAGGCGTTGCGAGAACCGTGGCGGATTTGAGTCGAGGGATAATGAAACGAACCAAATAACTACACGAGGGAACATGAAACAAACGATTCAACAATTCGCCGTAGCGCAGGTTTCCAAACCTGCTGTATCGCCGACTTCCAAGTCGGCAGGGCGCCCGAATCTCGACGCGTTGCGGGTTTGGAAACCCGCGTTACAGCAGACTTGGAAGTCTGCGCTACGCCACTGGCTGTTTATGGTTTGCGCGGCCGTCGCACTCTCCGCGATCGCCGCCGAGGACAGCCAAACCTCCGCCGAAAAAGTTCGCAACGCCATCAGCATTCTCAAATCGAGTGCGGAGCCCGCGCAAAAGGCCATGACGTGCAAATGGCTCGCGGTTTATGGCAATCAGGACGCAGTTCCTGCGCTGTCGCCGCTTTTAGCGGATCCGGAGCTGTCCTCCTGGGCGCGCATTGCGTTGGAAGTGATTCCCGGTCGCGCCGCCGACGAAGCGTTGCGCGAGGCGATGGGTAAAGTGCAGGGCAAATTGCTTGTAGGTGTCATCAATTCCATCGGAGTTCGGCGCGATGCAAAAGCCGTGAACGGTCTGGTCGCCAAGCTGAAGGAGGCCGACGTGGAAGTAGCGACAGCCGCGGCTGTGGCTCTGGGACGAATCGGCGGCGACCCGTCCGCAAAAGCATTGGAGAAAGCTCTCACCAGTTCCGCGGGGGCAACGCGGTCAGGAGTGGCTCAAGGTTGCATCCTCTGCGCAGAACATTTTCTCGCCGAAAAGAAGTTCGCCAAAGCCACCAAGCTTTACGACACCGTTCGCCAGACGGACTTGCCGAAGCAAAGAATTCTGGAAGCGACCCGGGGAGCGATTCTTGCGAGACAGTCGGATGGCCTTCCGCTGCTGCTCGAAACGCTGCGCTCACCTGACAAGGCGATCGTTGGTATCGGTCTGCGCACGGCCCGCGAGCTTCCGGGGCGCGCTGTTACGGAAGCGCTCGCGGCTGAGTTGACCAAGTCCCAGCCCGACCGGCAGGGCCAGCTACTCCTGGCGCTGGCCGATCGCGACGATGCGGCGGTGATGCCGGCGATTCTCGCGACGGCAAAGAGCGGCTCGAAGAATCTGCGCCTGGTGGCCATCGAAGTGATGGTGCGATCCGGGAATGTTGCTTGCGTGCCCGTGCTGTTCGATACACTGGCCGAAAGCGATGCGGAACTCGCGCAAGCCGCCAAGGCCGCGCTGGCCGGGTTCTCCGGCAAGGGCGTGGACGAACAACTGACCGCCCGGCTCACGCGCGCCACCGGCAACACACGCCCGATGTTTATCGAACTGGCCGGCCAGCGTCATGTCTCCGCTGCCGTGCCTGAGTTGATCAAGGCCGCCAACGATTCCGATCCCGCCACCCGCAAAGCGGGTATCAAGGCGCTGGGCGAGACCGTCGGCGCCAACGATTTGGGCGCTTTGACGGACCTGCTCGCGAAGGCAAAGTCCGACGACGAAGTATCCGATGTGCAGGCTGCGTTGGAATCCGCCTGCTCGCGCATTCCCGATAAGGCCGCTTGCGCCGCCAAATTGCTTCCCCACCTCTCAACCGCCCCGATCTCGGCGAAGTGCGCGTTGCTCCGCGTTCTCGGTATTGTCACCACCCCCAACGCTCTCGACGCTGTCCGAGCCTCCGTTGCCAGCCCGCAACCCGCCGAGCGCGACACGGCCATTCGGGTCCTGGCCGATTGGCCCGATGCGCCCGCCCTGCCCACGCTCCTGGAAGTCCTTCGCACGTCGGAAGACGAGAGCCACCGCTTTGTGGCACTGCGCGGCTGCGTGCGCCTGCTCGACCTCAGCGATAAGTCCGCTCCGGAGAAAGTGAAGACCTACGCCGAACTGATCGCCCGCACCCAGCGAGCCGATGACCGCAAGGCGATTCTCTCCGGCCTGGCGAACGTTGCCGATGTCGGTGCGCTCAAACTCGCCGAACCTTTCCTCAACGACGCTCAAGTCCAGGCCGAGGCGGAACTCGCCGTGCTCAAGATCGCCGGCGCCATCACGAAATCCGCTCCGACCGAAGCCAAGGCGGCCGCCGCGAGGCTCAAGGCTGAATCGAAGAATCAGGCCACGCGTGACAGCGCCAACAAGATTCTCAGCCGGATGAACTGACCCGAAGCCTGCTACCGATACAATGATGACACCTCGCGCACGGTAAAGATTTGGAGTCGGTGATTCGTCATGATAGACGCTAAATGCTGGTGGCTGGATTCGCGGCGCTCGGCACAGATTGTTCCTCCCTCAGTTTCTTCAATGCCGCCAGCGCGGCTTCGCTCTCGGCGGACTTTTTGCTTTTGCCGGAGCCGCGCGCGAGTTCCACGCCGCCGTGATGGACCGTGCACTCGAATAGCCGGTCGTGATCCGGGCCGCTGCTGGAAACGACATGATATTGCGGCGACTCGGAGGAGCGCGCCTGCAGAAATTCCTGCAACTCGCCCTTCGGATTTTCAAGGATCGGAATGACGTTCAACCCGCCGAACGCCGCGCCAAATTCGCGGAGGATGAATTCACGCGCGGCTTCGTAGCCGCCGTCGAGGAAAATGGCGCCCACGAGCGCCTCGAACGTGTCAGCCAGGGCGGATGGACGTTCGCGACCGCCGTGCAGTTCCTCGCCGCGACTGAGAATCAAGTTCCCGCCCAAACCCAGTTCACGCCCGTGCACAGCCAGCGTGCGGCGATTGACGAGCTTGGCGCGGGCCTTGGTGAGCGGCCCTTCGTCAAACCCGGGGAATTTTTCATACAACTCGCGGGTAAGGGCCAGTTGAAGCACCGCGTCCCCTAGAAATTCCAATCGTTGGTTATGCTGAACGGGCACGCCTTGCTCGTGAGCGATGGATGGGTGAGTGAGCGCAAGCCGCAACAGATTCTCGTCGCGAAACAGGTATCCCAGTCGGGTTTGGAGAGCGGCGAGGTCGGGCATGAATCAATTGGGGAACATCCAACATCGAACATCGAACAGCCAACAACCAATTCTTCGGCCGCGGACGATGCTCTGGGCGTTGGATGTTGGATGTTGGATGTTGGGTGTTTCTGCGTTCAAGTTTGGGTAATCGGCTCAGGGTTGGTCGTGGCGGGCGCTTCATCGGCCACGGGTTGATTTGCCGGTGCGGGCGCGGGCGGATTCAATCCCTGTTCGAGCAATGTGGCAACATCACGCTGGACTTCTTCAAGTTGATCGAGACGCAAATCCGGATCAGTGATGGTAAACACATCGCCGGTTTTCGGTTGCTCGTAGATGAAAGTCCGTTTGCCATCGCGCACAACTTGTTCCCTCACCTTGAACACGCGTTTGCGTTCGAGCATGACGGCGAGAATGTAGGCGGCAGGGGCATGGCTCGGGTCGTTTTGTTCGATGAGTTTTCGCAGCAGCGTCTCGGCGGTGTCCTTTTGAATCGCGTCCGTCACGGGCGGCGGCGCCTCGTAGATGCCCTGCCAGTAGGAAATGAATCCCTTGCGGTCGCGCGCGCCGTCGCTGAATTGTTTTTGCCAGCAGTCGGCGCAAATATCGGACCGGCGCAAGTCGGCCTTCTCGTCGAACAACAGGGTGTGATATGCCTCCTGGTCGGCAAACGGCTTGCCGCAGGACTCGCATGCATGGGCGCGGGACTGAATATTCCAATCGTTCATGAAAAACCGCGAACTACGGCCGCCCGGCAGCGCGTCCTGACCGTGGTGGTGAACACGACTTGCCGGTCGTCCTATTCTCGACGCGGATTATCGCCGACGGAGTGACAAGTTCAATCTCAAATGCGGACGCGCCGCCGCTATCTGTCCGCGCGCCAATGTTGGCAATTATGCTTTGTGTTCGCCGACAGGTTTGCCACGCTCACTGCATGACCGAGCGGTGTCGTTGCGTTGCTCACAGACCTTCCTTGGAAAGTCGTCGGGCCTTCTTGCGCTGGTTCTCCGGTTGCCTTGCCCTTTTGTTCTTTCTCGTTTTCACAGCCGCGGCCATAGAGGTTTCCCCATCCCGCCCCAACATAATTCTCATCCTGACCGACGACATGGGCTTCGGCGACATCGGTTGTTACGGCGGCAAGTTTGCGCCGACGCCCCATCTCGACCGCATGGCACGCGAAGGCATTCGCTTCACCCAGTATTATTCAGCTTCGCCAATTTGTTCGCCGTCGCGGACGGGAATTCTGACCGGGATGTTTCCGGCGCGTTGGCGCATCACGAGTTACTTGCAGACGCGCAAAGGCAACGCGGCTTGCGGGCAGGCGGACTTTCTCGATCCTAAAGCGCCGTTCATCGCGCGCACTCTCAAAGCCGCCGGCTACGCGACCGGTCATTTCGGCAAGTGGCACATGGGCGGTGGGCGCGACGTCACGAACGCTCCGCCGTTCCGCGATTACGGCTTCGATGAGCACGCCAGCACTTACGAAAGCCCCGAGCCGCATCCTGACATCACGGCGACTAACTGGATCTGGTCGGACCACGACAAGGTGAAGCGCTGGGATCGCACCGAGTTCTTCGTGGACCAGACGCTCGCCTTCCTGCGCCGGCACAAGGGCCAGCCGTGCTTTGTGAATCTCTGGCCCGACGACGTACACACGCCGTGGGTGCCGAGCGGCGAGCGACTTTCGGAGTATCCGAATGGCCCGGAGCAACAGCGCAAGTTCCGGGCGGTGCTCGACGAATACGACCGTCAGTTCGGCCGCTTCTTCGCCGGCTTGAAGGAACTGGCGCTCGATGAAAACACGCTCGTCATCTTCACCAGCGACAACGGGGCGCTGCCGACTTTCAACGGCCAACGCTCCGCGCCCTTTCGCGGCAGCAAGCTGAGTCTTTACGAAGGCGGCATCCGCATGCCGTTCATCGTGCGCTGGCCGGGCCGCGTGCCAGCGGGTCGGGTGGATGAAACGAGCGTGTTGAGCGCTGTGGATTTGTTTCCGTCGCTCTGCGCCATCGCCAACGTGCCGCTGCCGAATGCCGCGGATTTCAACGGTGAAGATATGAGCGCGGCGTTGCTCGGCAAGAAACCGGCGAAGCGGCGGCGGCCGTCGTTCTGGGAATACGGCCGCAATGAAGAATCTTTCGCCTATCCGCAAAGCAGGGACCGCAGCCCGAGTGTTGCTGTGCGGGACGGCAAATGGAAGCTGCTCGTCAACGCGAATGGCAGCGGCGCGGAGCTTTACGACTTGAGCAAGGACTTCCAGGAGGAGAACAACCTGGCGGACAAGGAAACAGCCGTCGCCAAACGCCTTTCCCGCGCCGCGGTCGATTGGAGGAAATCATTGCCATGAAAAAATTGCGCTTCGCCAGCCTGATGTGTTTGTTTCTATCGTTCGTCGCAGCCCGGGCCGCCGAGAAGCCAGACATCGTCTTTATTCTCGCTGACGATCTTGGCGCATACGACGTGAGCTGGCGCGGCAGCGAAATCAAAACGCCCCATCTCGACAGGCTGGCCGCGTCCGGTGCGAAGCTCGAACAGTTTTACGTGCAGCCAGTGTGCTCGCCCACGCGCGCGTCGCTGATGACGGGGCGGTATCCGATGCGCTACGGCCTGCAGGTCGGCGTAATCCGGCCCTGGGCGGATTATGGTTTGTCGCTGGAAGAGCGGATGTTGCCGCAGGCGTTGCGCGAAGTCGGTTACACTACCGCGATTTGCGGCAAGTGGCATCTAGGGAGTTTCGACAAGGCCTACATGCCGCACGCGCGCGGCTTCGATCATTCCTACGGCCACCTCTTTGGCGCGATTGATTACTTCACTCACATTCGCGACGGGAAGGACGATTGGTACCGCGACGGCCAACCGCTCATCGAGGAGGGTTATTCCACGCATTTAATCGCGAATGAAGCCGTGCGTCTGGTAAAAGCGCAGCCTAAGGAAAAGCCGCTGTTTCTTTATGTGCCGTTTAACGCCGTTCACGCGCCGCACCAAGTACCGGAGAAATACAAAGAGCCTTACAAAGACCTGGCTGAACCGCGCCGCACCTACGCGGGAATGCTCGCGGCGATGGATGAAGCCGTCGGACAGATTCTTTCCGCGCTAGAAGACGCGGGGCGGCGCAAGAAAGCGTTCATTTTCTTTTCGAGCGACAACGGCGGGCCGCAGCCAGGCAAGGTCACGAGCAACGGCCCGTTGCGCGCTGGAAAAACGACTCTTTACGAAGGCGGTGTGCAGGTCGTTGCTTGTGCGGCCTGGGTTGGTCACATCCGGCCCGGGAGCGTCGTCACGGCGCCGATACATATTGTGGATTTGTATCCGACGTTGCTGAAACTAGCCGGCGCGTCGCTCCAACAGAAATTGCCAATCGACGGAATGGATGTTTTGCCGTGCCTGACAGAAGGCAAGCCGTCGCCGCGCAAGGAGATTTTGCACAACACGACGCCGTTCAATGGCGCAATCCGAGTGGGCGATTGGAAGCTGGTAGTGAACGGCAGCGCGCCAGACCTGGAAGACGAGCCGGGCGCGCAACCCAAGGCGAAGAAGATACAGAAACGCCGCCCGGCTGAAAACGCGGTCGAGTTGTTTAATCTGGCGGACGATCCTTACGAGAAGAACGATCTCTCCGCGCAGCAGCCGCAAAAGGTGAAGGAACTGCGCCAGCGATACGAAGCACTGGCGAAGCAGGCAGTGAAGCCGAAGAACGTGAAAGACTGATCGCCAGACGTCTCGCTGGAGTTTGTTCGAGAAAACGCTTCGTCCATGCTAAACCCAACAGTGTAAGAATGACAAAGACGCCCGAATGGTGGTTGAAAGCAGTGCTGCGCGGATTTGGAGCACCTCCCGTACTGGCAATCTTTGCCTTCGTGATGCCCCGGAGTTGGATGGGTCTTGTTCACGAGTGGCTGGGGATGGGTGCCTTGCCCGATAAACCCATCGTGGAATATCTGGCCCGCTCGACTTCGGCGCTCTGCGCTTTTTACGGCCTCCTTCTCCTGGTGCTCGCGACCGACGTTCAGCGTTACGCGCGCGTGATAACCCTTCAGGCCGTACTGATGATGGCACTCTCGATTGTCGGGGCGCTGCTTGGACTAATGGCGGGCATGCCGACGTGGTGGATGATGGGCGACGCGGCTTCCTGTTGGCTCTGTTGCGGCGTAATGTTGTGGCTGCAAAAAAGAATCGCTCTTGCCCCGGCCACCAAGGAGCAACCGAAACCCGTTAGCCGGATTTCAGAGGAATGAAAGAGCAATACATCGCCGCGAAAGAGCGTTGGGCGTCCCGCAAAGCGGGAGCCGGCAAAGCCCGTCCCGCCGCGCGCTCTTCCGACCGTCTGCCGCCAGGGCAGCGCCAAGTCCATAATTGGCCGGTGCTCGACCTGGGATTGCAGCCGGAGGTTTCGCTCAACCAGTGGGAACTGAAAATCCACGGTAAGGTTGAGAACCCGGTCACGCTAACCTGGGAACAATTCCGCGCGCTGCCGCAGTTCAAGGACACCAGCGACTTTCATTGCGTCACAACGTGGAGCCAGTTCGACATGGAATTCGAAGGAGTGGCGTTCTTCACCCTCGCTGATCTCGTCAGGCCCAAGCCCGAGGCGACGCATGTTTTCTTCAAGAGCTACGACGGTTATTCGACGAACAATCCGCTCGACGTGTGCATGGATGACGACGTCTTGGTGGCGCATTCCTGGAACGGCAAGCCACTCGCCAAGCACCATGGAGGCCCGGCGCGGGTGATCATTCCGAAGCGATATGCCTGGAAAGGCGCGAAGTTCGTCCGCGAGATCGTGTTCCTCGACCGCGATATCCTTGGTTTCTGGGAAGTGCGCGGTTATTCGAACACGGCTGATCCGTGGTCGGAAGATCGTTTCTCGAAGCCCGACTCGCCGCCACCGGGATTCCAGAGCGAGACAGCCATTTATTGAGAAATGCCCCGAACGATTTATTTTGATTACAACGCCACCACTCCGCTCGACCCGGCGGTGCGCGAGGCGATGCTGCCCT
>CAZNOE010000070.1:0-14745 GCA_964574525.1 uncultured Bifidobacteriaceae bacterium | reverse complement strand
CCACGCGGCCGGCGGCGAGAACCCGCTCCAAACTCGGACGAGCCGTCGCCGGGCTGACGACCGCCCTGCTGCTCCTGACGGCAGGAACGGCGATGGCGCAGACCAAGACGTGGGTTGGGAATGGGGCCCAAGCCTTCAACCAAGGCATCTGGGGGGGGAACGGCAACTGGAGCCCCTCCGGGCCCGCCAATGGGGCCGACAACACAGCTTACTTTACCAACACTTTCAACAATGGCTACGTCTGCATCGTCAATACCGCCCGAGTGATCGGTCATATCTGGTTCACCGATCCGGCGAACACGACCGACCTCACGCTGCTCCGGCACGCGAGCGACTTCACCCTGACTCCCACGGTGACCAGCAATTATCCGGTGGTCAACGTCACCCAGGCGGAGCGCACCCTGGTAATTGACGCCGTCACGGCCGGGGTGAACGGGCTGGCCAAAAACGGGGCGGGCACACTGATATTCACGCGCCCCAATACTTACACCGGCACGACCGTCGTTAACGCCGGCACCCTGAAGAGCCGGACCGGTTCCGCCACCACCGGCGTTACGGTGGCGGGTGGCGCGACCAGCATTGTGGTTTTGGACCCCGGCTTTCCGCAATTGGTCATCGCGGGCGGCTGGACGAATGCCAACGACAGCGCCCTGGGCATTGATTACGCCGGCACCACGCCGAGCACGAACACCGCGCCCATCCAAGTTGACAGCCTCGCGTTGGGTTCAAACCTGACCTGCCGGATCTCGGCAGACTTGTTCACGGCGTTGCCCGCCGGGCAAAGTTACCCGTTGATCACCTGGACCGGCAGCGGCCCGACCAACGCCAGTGCGTTCACCAACCTGGTCCTGGCCAGCCTCGTGACCGGCAATCTCAGTGTCACCAGTAACACTCTTTACCTGAACATTACGGCCAACAACTGGGGACCCTTGTCCTGGAACATTGGCAATGGCAACTGGGATACGGCGACGGCCAACTGGCTGAATGCCTCGCTGTCGCCAACAACCTACAAAAATACCCCGGGCGATGCGGTTTTGTTCGGCGACGGGCCCGGTGCCACCGGCAATCCCACCGTCACGCTCGCCACCGTGCTTTCCCCGACGGGAGTGACGATGAACAGCACCAACCATGATTACACCCTCGGTGGCAGCGGCGGGATTGGCGGCGTCAACGGGCTGACGCTCGCTGCGGGCAACCTCCGCACCCTGACTCTTTTGGCGACGACCAACCACACCTACAGTGGCGGCAGCACGATCAATGGCGGCAAATTGAGCCTTGGTGCCTCGAACGTCATCCCGGATGGTGCCGGGAAGGGCACGGTCACGGTCAACACCAACGGCACCCTCGACCTCAACGGCTTCTCCGATGCCATCAACAACCTGCTCGGCAGCGGGGTGGTGGACAATGGCGGCGGTGGCGCGGCGACCCTGACGGTCGGCGGCGACAACTCCACCACCACCTTCTATGGCGTCCTTAAAAACACGTCCGGCACCCTCAACGTGGTCAAAAGTGGAACCGGTCAGCTTTCATTGTCCGGGGCGAACACCCTCACCGGACAGATAACGATGAATGGCGGAACCCTGAGCTTTGACAATCCGGTGGCCCTTGCCACCGTGACCAACATTACTTTGGCCAGCGGCACCATTCTGAATCCTTCGGCGAACAACTCGATCATCAACGGGACGATCACCCTGGGCGCTAGCAACACCACCTCCCTGATTTACGGCGTCCGACCGGGGACCGGCACGGGCACGCCTTTCTACCTGACCCTCAACGGGCCGATTTTGGGAGCGGGGAATGTGACCTTCAGCAGCGCCAACCAGAATGGCACCGCCCCGACCATCATTCTAAACGCGCCAAGCACTTATGCCGGCTCTACGTTGATCACCTGTGACGCCAACGCCAGTGCTGGCCTTAATTGTTACGTGCAACTCGGCACCAATAACGGCCTGCCGACGACGACGGTTCTCACGTTCGACGGTTTGGACAACAGCGCCAACCGGTACGTGCAACTCTCGTTGAACGGATTTAACCAGACGCTGAGCGGCTTGACCAACGTTGCTCGAGGCCGGCAGCAAATTGTGGGCAACAATGGTAGTGCGGCCACCCTCACGTTAAATACCGCGAGCAATTTCACCTTCACCGGCAAACTCGGCGTTTCCGGCGACGACTACTTCGGTTTGACCAAAAACGGCGTCGGCAAACAAGTGCTCGGCGGCGTGAATACCTACTCCGGGCCGACCATCATCAACAACGGAATTCTCGAGATTGGCGCTGGTGGTCAGTTGGGCGGGGGTGCCTACGCTGGCGAGATTTCCATTGCCTCGGGCGCATCACTGCTTTTCTCCAGCACCAACAGCCATACCCTCGGGGGTGCCATCAGCGGTAGCGGCAGCCTGACGAACGCGGGCACTGGCATTCTCACAATCTCCAGCTCTGACGCGTTGCCCAATACCGTGGTTGCCGCAGGCAGCACCATTGCCATCAACGCCGGCACTGTGAACGGCCTCACAGTCAACGCGGGCGGAACATTGACTCTGTCCGGCGGTGGCACCGTGACCAACGTCGTGTTCGCCGGCAGCGGCACGATGAATTTTGACGTCGCCAGCGGCGGGACCCTCACGGTCGTCGCCAACAACGGCGTCGCGAACAACGGGGCGGCCGGTTCCATCAACATCAACATCACCGGTGCGGTGCCGACCGCGGGCACCTACACGCTGATCGCCTACAGCGGCAGCCTGCAAGGCAGTGGCTTCAGCGCCTACAAACTGGGGTCCGTCCCGGGCAGCGCCGGCTACACGTTGGTCAACAGTCCGGGTGCCGTGCAACTCGTCGTCACCGCGCCGCTGGTTTGGACCGGCGCGCAAAGCAGCGAGTGGAGCATCAACCTCATCGGCGGGGCCTTCAACTGGACGTTCCTCGCCAATCCGTCCGATTACACCAACGGAATGCCCGTCCTGTTTGGCGATACCGTTGGCGCGGGCAGCACCACGGTGGACCTTTCGGTGGCGGATGTGACGCCGTCCGCCGTGACTTTTGACAACAGCAGCTACAATTACACGCTGCAAGGCAGCAAGGCCATCGCCGGCGCGGCCTACTTCATCAAGGGTGGCTCTGGCACGCTCACGATCCTGAACAACAACACTTACACGGGTGGCACCTTCCTCAGTGCTGGGATCCTGCAAGTCGGTAACGGCGGTGCCAGCGGCGCGCTCGGCTCGGGAGCAATTGCCAACAGCGGCGACCTGCAATTCAACCGCAGTGATGCAGCCGCCGTCGCCAGCATCTCTGGCACCGGCACCCTGTCGCAGAACGGTGCCGGCACGCTGACCCTCGCCGGCGCGAACACCTACAGCGGCGCGACGACCGTCAACGCGGGCACGCTGAGTCTCACCGGGACGAATACCGGCTCCAGCATCACGGTCAACAACAGCGCCGTCCTCAACCAGGCGGCCACCAGTGTGATCGCGGGCACCGGAGTCACGCTGGCCCACGCCAGCACGGGAACGTCCACGCTTTCCGGTTCCAACACCTTCACGGGGGCCATCAACGTGAGCGCGGGCGAACTCGATCTCACCCGCTGGTCCACCAACCTGCTCGGCGCAGTCACCGTGGCGGGATCGCCGGGTGCCATCCTGGGAATCGCGGGCAGCGCCAGCTACAACCTGGGGGCCAATGCCTTGACCGTGAGCACGGCGGCCGGGGGCAACGGCACCGTGAATCAGACGGGCGGCACCGTGAGCTTCACTTCCGGCAATGCCGTGCTCGTCGGCAATGGCGCCAACTCGGGTGTCAGCGGAACTTACAATTTGAGTGGCGGAAACCTCTTCAGTTTTACCAGCACCACTCGCGGGGTCCTGCTCGGGGTCAACACCAGTTGCTCGGGGACCTTCAACTTGAGCGGCACCGGCAATCTGGGCTTGACGAACGGCACCCTGCAGATCGGGCGCTCGGATGCTGCGGCTGGCAGCAGCGTGTGCCTCTTCAACCAGACGGGCGGCACCGCGACGGTCGGCACCCTGACCATTGGCGGTAACCTGGCCACGAGCGCGGCCAACACGACGACCCTGAGCCTCACCGCGGGTGCTTTCACGGCCAATACCTTCACGCGGCTGGCGCTCGGCAACGACGATATCGTGGCGATCACCATCGGCGGCGCGGCGCGAGTCACCCTGCCCGCCTTCCCGACGGCGCGCGGCACGAATGCCTCGGCCACCATCACGTTTGACTCGACGAGCGGCTTCCTCAGCCCGCTGGCGGCGAGCACCGTCTATATGCCGGCCGGGAGTTTCACAAACCACGCGTATCTCACCACGAACGGCGCGATCTTCAATGCCGCCCTGAACATCACGGTGGGACAGAGCTTCGAGGATGCTCCGGGCCACGCTGGCAGGCTGACGAAGTCCGGCGCGGGCATTCTGACGCTCTCCGGCACCAACACCTACACCGGTGCCACCACCGTCAGCAACGGCACCGTGCTGGTCAACGGCGTGATCTCCAGCCCGGTGACGGTGATCGCGGGCGCCACGCTCGGCGGCAGCGGAACCATTGGCGGCAGCGTGGCCCTGAACGGCACGGTCTCGCCGGGCACCAGTGTGGGCACGCTCACCAGCGGCAACCAGACGTGGAACGGCGGCGCGACCAATCGCTTCGAACTCAGCAGCGCGACCAACAGCGCCGGCAGGGACCTGCTGAACATCAACGGCACGCTCAATGTGCAGGCCACCTCGGGGAGCAAGTTCACCGTCAAGCTGATTTCGATGGCCAGCACCAACACTGCCGGCCTGGTCCCGGATTTCAACGGTGGCACCAATTACTCCTGGGTCATCGCCACCGCCAGCGGCGGCATCCTGAACTTCGACGCCAGCAAGTTCGCGATTGACGCCAGCAATTTTAGCAACGCTTACACCGGCGCGTTCAGCGTGGCGGCGCAGGGCAACAATCTGGTGGTGAATTACACGCCGCCGCCGACGATCATCAGTTTCGGGCCGCTGAGCGGCACCTCGTTCTCGCTGACGTTCAGCGGACCGAGCGGCCAGAGCTACACGGTGCTGACCAGCCCCAACGTCGCGCTACCGCTGTCGAGTTGGACCGTGCTGACCAGCGGCACCTTCGGCGGCAGCCCGGTGATTTACACGGACACGAGCGCGACGAACGCGCAGCAGTTCTACCGCATCAAGTCGCCGTGACGAAGTGATTGATTTCCGCCAGCGGGTTGCTGGCGGGGATTGGGTTGACTTAGCCGTAACATTGCAGTAGCGGGCAGCAGACACTCAACGCAGAGACGCGGAGAACGCTGAGTTTCGCAGAGCAAGCAGTTGCTAACGGCGTTCACTGTTTGGTGACCGGGTTGTGCGTTCTGAATCTCTGCGCTTCTCCGCGGCCTCTGCGTCTCTGCGTTGACCCGGCGAGTCCGGCAACTGAATTGATACGACTTGGGCGGTTGGGCGCACCAGGTCGGACTTCCCGGCGCGCCCTTAATTGCAGACAAGTAATTACGAACCTGCGAGTGAGAACGAAGCTCAAACTTGCTTCACGAAAGGCGGCCCGGATGGGTTTCACCCTGATCGAACTGCTGGTCGTCATTGCGATCATCGCCATCCTCGCGGCGATGTTGCTGCCGGCGTTAAGCAAGGCCAAGCAGAAGGCCAAAGACATTTCATGCATCAGCAATGAAAAACAGATCTGCCTCTCGCTGGTGATGTATATGGGGGACAATCGCGGCGAGATGATCGGCTATAAGAATATTGCCGTTTGGGTGGGCCAAACCGAGACCAACTATTCCGTCATCAAGGGGGTTCGTGTTTGCGCGGCCGCACCCGAGCGGAATCCGTGGGGCGGTCCCACAAGAAGTTCACCCAATTCCTACCAACCTGGCGCCATTGGAACGGCGGATTATCCGTGGAGTTGGATCAACTGGGGGAACTGGGATGCGCAGGGTAGCTATGGGTTTAACATGTGGTGTTACTCGGACCTGAAATCCAGTCCAGGAACGGGCATTCCCGCTCCCGATGTTGACCAGTTTGCCTTCGTAAAGGAGTCGTCGGTAATCAGCAGTGCCAGGACACCTTTGATTGCCGATTCGACGTGGGTGGATTTCGCGATGAGACCCGAGCATACCTTTGGCAGGGATTTATACAGCGGGTGGTGGGACAGCCCCGGGCCCATCGGCTTGGGGGCGATTACCATCGGGCGGCACGGTGGGAAAGGAGCCAGTGCAGCCCCCCGCAGTATCACCGTTACTTCCGGCACCCTGTTGCCCTGGCGCAGCAACGTGGGCTTTGTGGATGGGCATGTTGAGTCCGTCAAATTGAACAATCTTAAGACCCTCTATTGGCACAAACTGTGGCCGCAGTGATTGTCCGAGCGCAGTGGCTGGCGTAACTGCAAAATGAACAACACCCAAATCCGGTTATCCTTCGCCACCGTCATGGCATTTCTCGCCCCCACCGCCAGCCCAACTCCCGCAGCGACCTTCTCCAGCAGCACCACGGCCCCCACGGTCGAATTAGCCGACTTGGCGAATTTTGCTGCGCAGACCGGGAGCGACAAGTGGTTTTTACAGTCGTCCAATGAGTCCGGCGTGGCGGACAATTTCATCAAGACCCTCGCAATCCTCACCGCGGCCTCGTTCATGGCGACGAGTTTGGCCACGGCGGATCAAACCAACGCTGCGGGGCTTTCCCTCCTCGGCAACCGCTTCCTTACCTTCAACACCGTCGTCCGCGTGCGGCAGATCGAAGTCACCCGCGACACCGCCCACGGCCCCGACGAATCGAGCGTCCACACTCCCGCCGAAGCCCGCACCTTCCGCGAGGCCATTGCCAACGCCTGGCCTGGCGCGCGCATCACTTGGGCGTTCAGTTGGCTTGCGCTCCACGACGAGCGCGAGTCCTACCGCGGCCTGCGCGATCTCGTCGTGGCCTATCACCAGAAGTTCGGCGACGAGATCACTTTCATCCCCGGCGCCTACTTCGCCAACATGTACAACACCCGCGAACAGGTGAACCGCGACCTCCACGATGGCCTCAAGCGGGTTTCCGAAATCGTCGGCGACGGCTACCGCCCAAAGAGCGTGGTCGCCGGATTCCTCGCCGCCGAAAACCTCCGCTACCTCGCCGAAGCGGAAGGCATCCACGTCTGCCAGGGCAACATCTGGAGCCAATACGCCGTTGATAACGGCGACGGCGAAGGCTCGATCTGCTATCCCTATTACCCGTCGCGCGAGCACTTCTGCAAACCTGCCCGCGGCAAGGACGACTTCATTGATTGCGTCAACCTCGACGGCTGGACCGTTGATTTCCTCTGCGCCCGCATCGCCGGCGCACGGACCGTCAACGGCGAGCGCTGGCGCAGCCGCCAGGGTGTCGGCCCCATTGAGACGCTGCTCGACCTGGGCACCGCGCGCGGCCTCCAGGCCATGCTCGCCACCACCGCCACCCACTTCGACGACGGCTTCGCGCGCAACGGCTTCGGCTGGGTGACCTGCGGCTGGGAGATGAGCCTGGTCGAGGCCCGCAAGATCTACGGCTACGGCGGCCGCAACGGCATGGAAGGACTGCACCTCTGGCTCACCGAAATCCGCAAGCGTTGGCCTGACGCCAAACTCATCACCCAGGGAGAGTTCGGTGAACTCTGGCGCGCGCGTTTCAAGAACAACGAAAAGCTCGGCTATCAATTTGTCCACCGCGGCTCGGGCATCCGTGCCTCGGAAGCCGACAAGGAAATCCGCTGGTTCATGAACCGGGATTTCCGCCTCGCACTGCTGCGCAATTGGAAGGAAAACGACACGCCAAAGGTGATTGATTTCACCCGCTACGATGTCCCGGCCAAGGAACCGGGCGACTCCGAACGCGGCAAACTCTCGCGCAACTGGAGTCTGATGAACCGGATCAACCAGAAGGGCACCCGTCCGCAGGACCAGCCCGTGCCGCTCACGGAATTGACCGCCGAGGAGCAATCACTCATCCGGCGGCACTACCCGGAGCTTTTCGCTTCCGGCAAAAACGCCAAATAGCCAGAGTCCGACCAGAGCAAGAACCCACAACACCATCACCTCGCACAACGCCCTTCATGAGACGCAGAACTTTTCTCCGCACTGCCGCCGGAATCGCCGCCAGCATGGCGTTGCCGCGGTTCGCCATCGGCAAGCCGGGCAAGTCCGCCAACAGCAAGCTCAACGTCGCCTTCATCGGCTCCGGAGGCTGGATCGCCCAACAGCCCTACAACCAGGGATGCTCCGAGGAAAACCTCGTCGCCTTCTGCGATGTGGACCGCAACCTCTGCGCGGAGAACCTGAAGAACTGGCGGACGGACCAACCGTTCTTCGACGACTTTCGCGTGATGCTCGACAAGCGGCACAAGGAGATTGACGCGGTGGTCGTTTCCACGCCCGATCACACGCACTTCGCGGCCACGCTGGCGGCCATGGAGCGCGGCATCCACGTTTACACCCAGAAGCCGCTCGCCCACAACCTCTGGCAATGCCGGACCTTGGTGAAGGCCAAGGAACGCTACCAGGTGGTCACTCAGATGGGCAACCAGGGGCATGCGGGCGACGGCATCCGCCAGTCGGTCGAAGCGGTGCGAGCCGGGGTGATCGGCGAAGTCCGCCAGGTCTTCTGCCACAACGACGGACCGGCCATGGGCGGCACCCACTTCGCCAACCCGGCCACCATGCCGCCGCCGTCCTCGCAGGTGCCCGATGGACTCGCCTGGGACATCTGGCTCGGCCCGGCGGCGAAGCGTGACTTTTCCGCCGACTATCTCCCGAAGAAGTGGCGTTCCTTCTGGGACTTCGGACTCGGCATGCTCGGCGACTTCGGCTGCCACACTTTTGACACCCCGGTGTGGGCGCTTGATCTCGATCCGCCCACCGTGGTCGAGTGCCTCCACCGGGAAAAATCACTCGAGGGCGTGATCCCCACCGCCAGCCACATCCGGTTTCAGTTCCCGGCCAAGGGCGACCGCGGCCCGGTGAAGCTCGACTGGTTCGATGGCCCGCAGGACTGGACCAAAGTCGGCCGCATCGAAAAATTCGGTGTCGAACACGCCGCGGACCTTGGCCGCGCCTGCTGGCTGGTCGGCTCCAAGGGCATGCTCGGCTGCGGCACCCATGCCGGAGCACCGCTCATCCTTCCCGACGAATTGCGCGGCGAGTGGAAGGCAAATCCCCCGGCGCAAACCATCCCGCGCGTCGCGGGCGGACCGTTCCGCGAGTGGCTGCGCGCGATCAAGGGCGAAGGCCCGCAACCGGGATCGAACTTCGACTACGCCGCCAGGCTTACCGAGATCATCCTGTTAGGTGTGCTGGCCCAGCGCTTCAACACGCGCATCGAATGGGATGCCAAGGCGGGCCGCGTCACCAACCACCCGGAGCTGAACGCCTTCGTCAGGGAACCGGCCCGGGAAGGCTGGAACTGCGGCGAAGACCTTTGGAAACAAGGATGATGGCCACCGGATCACACTCATGAAAACTCCTCTCCTTCCCTGCTGCGCGTGCGCCTTATTGGCGGTTCTTCCGGCCAACGCCGAGCCGAAAGCCGGGCACAAGACATGGACCGATCCCGAATCCGCGCTTCGTGAAGACCCGGATTTCGCGATCCAGGGCGAATATCGCAGCGCCGAAGCCGGGACGGCGATGGGAGCCCAGGTGGTGGCGCTCGGCAGCGGGCGTTTCGACGTTTATATCCTCGATGGTGGCCAGCCCGGCGCGGGATGGGAACCGGGCAAGTCGCGCACCCTGCTGAAGGGCGGGCGCAATGGCGGGCTGGTCGATTGCGCGGATGACTCGGGCAAAACCACCGCCACGATCGCCAATGGCCTGCTGTCTCTAACAGCCGCTGACGGCGCGAAGCACAAACTCGCGCGCATCGAACGCCACAGCCCCACGCTTGGCACCAAGCCACCCGACGGCGCGGTGGTTCTCTTCGACGGCACATCGGCGGACCACTGGGAAAACGGCAGGATGGAGAACGGTCACCTGCTCGCCACCGGATGCTCCAGCGAGCGACAGTTCGGCGACTACACGCTGCACCTGGAGTTCCGCACGCCTTACAAACCCACGGCAGGCGGCCAGCAGCGCGGCAACAGCGGCATCTATCACAGCGGCCGCTGGGAAACCCAGATCCTCGATTCGTTCGGACTCGACGGGAATGACAACGAGTGCGGCGGCATCTACTCGATTTCCAAACCCCGGTTGAACATGTGCCTGCCGCCGCTCGCCTGGCAGACCTATGACGTCGAGTTCACCGCCGCCAAATTCGATGCTTCCGGGAAACGCGTGGCCTGGCCCCGTATCACGGTCCGGCTCAATGGAGTGCCCGTGCATGAGGATCTGGAACTCGCCAAGGATTTCACGACCTCCGCCCCGATCACCAAGCCCTTGGACGGTCCCGAAGGTCCTGTCTTTCTCCAAGAACACGGCAACCCGGTGGTGTTCCGCAACATCTGGATCGTGCCGGGCAAGTGAGCCTGAGCCGTTCTCCACCCTGCCACCATCCCAACGGCCGCATGAAAGCGCTTATGAACCCAAAGACGCGTGAGGCATACATTGCCCGCCGCCGCTTTCTCCAGACGCTGGCAACAAGCTGTGTGGCACTCTCGCTGCCGCCGCAACCCGCCTAACCAGTCCACATTCCGCCCATGCCCTCGAAGCGATTTCATTTGTTCGTCTTGGCCGTTCTTCTTCCCGCCGCCCTAACGGCCGAGCCTGCGGCCGGCTCGCCGAAGCCACCCAATTTCATCCTGATGCTGGCGGATGACCTCGGCTATGGCGACCTCGGGGTCACCGGGAGCAAGCAGATCCCCACGCCCCACATTGACTCGCTCGCGGCCGAAGGGGTGCGTTTCACCAACGCCTATGTGTCGTCGTCGGTCTGCGCTCCGTCGCGGGCCGGATTGATGACCGGAAAACATCAGGCCTCCTTCGGTTTTCGCGACAACCTCGCTCCCGTGCAACCCGGCCACGATCCGGAATTCGTCGGTCTGCCGCTGAATCAAACGACCCTCGCGCAGCGGCTAAAGGCACTCGGCTACACCACGGGCCTCGTTGGCAAGTGGCATCTCGGCGAGTTGCCAAAATTCAGTCCGCTCAAGCGCGGCTTCGATGAGTTTTGGGGCTATCTGGGCGGCGCGCACGATTATTTCCGCGCCGAGCCCGGTGGCGAGAAGTCGCTGGCCGGCCCGATCCTCTGCAACTTCAAGGAGCCCGGCCCGCTGACTTACCTCACCGATGACGAGGGCGACGAGTGTGTCGCTTTCATCCGCCGCCACCGGGAGCGTCCGTTTTTCCTGTTCGCCTCCTTCGCCGCGCCGCACACGCCGACGCAGGCCACCGAAGAGGACTTGAAGCGCTTCGCCCGCATCGAGGATCGGCTGAGGCGCACCTATTGCGCGATGGTTTATCGTCTCGATCAAAACGTCGGCAAGATCCTCAACGAAGTGCGCGCGCAGGGAATCGAACGCGATACCTTCGTGGTCTTCCTGAGTGACAACGGCGGCCCGAGCGCGCCGGGAATAAGCAACGGCTCGGTCAACGCGCCGTTCCGCGGCAGCAAAACCACCGTGCTCGAAGGAGGCATCCGCGTGCCGATGTTCTTCAAGTGGCCTGCGATCCTACCGTCCGGCAGGACGACGGATATGATGGTTTCCTCGCTCGACATCCTGCCGACCTTTCTCACGGCCGCGGGCGGATCGCTCAAGCCCTCGGAACGGCTCACGGGCGTGGACCTGCTGCCGTTTCTAACTGGCAAGCGGGAGCGACCTCCTCACGAGTCGCTGCTGTGGACCTACACCGTTGGCAGCGCGATCCGCACCGGCGACTGGAAGCTGATCCGCCTGCCGGACCGACTGCCGCTGCTCTATGACCTGTCCGCCGACCCCGGCGAACAAGACGACCTCGCGTTGGGGCAATTGGACCGCACCCGGTCCATGTTGGGAGAGTTGGGCCGCTGGGAGGTGCGATCACCCAACCCGGTCTTTCGCGAGCCGGACGACTGGCGGAGCCGGCATTTAAGGTTCTACGACAGCGACTATCAGATGGTGCAACCGGAGTCGGCCGCCCCTGGTCGCTGAATTGTGCGCCTTTTCACTGCTGGGGTTGATTATCCGCCAAGACAGCCGTGACGGCGGGGTGATAAATTGAAACCATGAAGCCTAACAGTCTCTTCGTCGCTCGATGTGCGGAGGTGCTCTGCACTCCGGGTACGGCAGATCATTAAGCAAGCAAACGCAAGTCAATCCACGAATCTGAAACGACCATGAACATGAAAATGCCAAACCAAAACTCCGAGACACAGCCCCGCATGGAATTCAACGACACCCTGAAAACGAAGGCCGCCCGCTGGCCCGCCATCTCGGGGATCGGCCAGCGCATGCACGGCGCGCTCGCCGCGCTGGCGCTGCTGGCCTTGCCGGGGGCGGTCCTGGCGCAGAGCGACGCCACGCTGGTTTATTTGGAGCCCACCGATGCCGTGCTGACTCCGAATTTTGCCCCCAACACTTTCAATTACACAGCCAGCGTGGCCAACGCGACCTCCAACATGCTCGTGTATGCCCTGCCGGCAGACCCCGCGGCGACGCTCACGGTGAACGGCAGTCCCGTCAACTACGGCGATCCATCCGGGACGATCAACCTCGACTTGGGCGACAACGTCATCACTACGGTGGTCATTTCGCAGGACCTGACCAAGACCAACACTTACACGGTCACCGTGACGCGCACCGGGAAAGCCGATCTGGTCGGCCTGGTGTCCAGTACCGGCGCGCTGGTGCCCGCCTTTGTCAGCACCACCCGCGGCTACAACGCCAAAGTGGCTTACGGGTCCACGGTCATGAACGACACCCTGCCGATGACCGTGACGCCCACGGCGTCGGACCCCGGCGCGACGATCACGGTGAACGGCGCTCCCGTCCTCTCCGGCAATCCCTCCGACCCCATCAATCTCAACGTGGGCGCCAACGTCATCACCATCGTCGTCACGGCGGACGATCTGATCACGACCCGGACTTACACGCTCACCGTCACGCGCGACGGCGTGGTCGGCAACGCCAGCTTCGAGGCGCGTGGCGGAGTCAATCCACTGCCCGATGGCTATGATGAGTTCCACCAATGGGGATCGGAAACCTGGCGGCATTGGCAACGGACCGCCAACGGTGGGCCCTGCCGAATCTGGAATCCGGGGGTTCCCGGCTGTGGCCGTCAGACGACTGGAAGCATTGACGAGGGTTTCGGCGGCAACGCCGCGGAAGGCGAATACATCATGGTGGTCCGAAGCAGTTCCTCGGACGGCGCCAACTACACGACCAATTTCTTGACGGGCGCCACGAATTATTTTGAGGCGCTGGTGCAGTTGCTGCCCGTCGAATTTGACCCCACGCTGACCTATACGCTGACCGTCAGGGTGGGCCGACCGCCCGGCAGTTTGACGTACACCGCAAATTGGTTGGGCTATGCCGTGCAACTCGCCGTCGGCGGCGCCAACATCGGTGGCGCCACCTTTGCCGGCAGCGTCAACGGCGGAACGGTCATCGCCGAAGACGTGAACAGTTTGACGGTGCCGGTGAACGGTTGGGTGACGGCCAAGGTCCGATATACCCCCGACCCGGCGAACGCGGGTCTGGCGGGCCAACTCCTGCAAGTTCGGTTGTGCTCCCTGGAGGACCCCTTGAACTTGAGCACCCAGGGCATCGTGGCCTACGACGACGTCCGCCTCGAAGGTGACGTGATCCCCGTGGGCGACGTGACGCCGCCGACGCTGGCGGGCAGTGGCATGGTGGATAACAAGAATGGCGTGCAAGTCCCCTCGAAGACAATGGTCACCTACACCGTGACCTTCAGCGAGGCCATGGACGCGAGCACGGTGCTCGCCGCCGGCTTCACCAATGCGGGCACCGCAGCCATCGTGCTCGGCAAGATTAACCATGCCTCGGGCGGAGTTTTCACCGTTCAGATCACGCCGACTTCCACCGGGACCCTCCAGCTTGCCGTCCCGGCCGGGGCCAACATGAAGGACATCTCGGGCAACGCCTTGGACACGACCTCGGCCATTGCCGATAACACGACCATCACCGTCGGCGCGGAGTTCGTCGCCGACGGAACCTGGATCGTGAATGCCGCCGACTTTTGGAACAACTCCGTGGATTGGACCAATGGCATCGTGGCCAATGGGACGGACCGGACCGCCTTCTTCACCGCGGATATCAACCCGCAGACCACGATCTCCCTGAATGCCCCGCGCACGATCGGCAACATCACCTTCACCGACCGCACGTCCTCGCACGACCTGCAACTGAGCGGCACCAGCCCGCTGACGCTCGACCGCAGCAGCGGCGCCCCGGTGATCAACGTCACCCAGACGGGCCGCACGCTCACCTTCGCCGGCCCGATCGCGGGCAACAAAGGTCTGGCCAAGAGCGGTACCGGAATTCTGAAAGCGCGCCTCGCCGGCACCTACTCCGGCGACACCTCGGTCACCGGAGGTTTTCTTGAAATCGGCATGGGCAACGGCACCTACGCCGGGAACATCTCGATCGCCAGCGGCGCCACCTTGCAGTACGCCGTGGACGACCGGAAGTGGCAGTCCAAAATGACCCTCGACGGCGTCATCAGCGGTGCCGGCGCCCTGACCAAGGGTGGCCGCACCGGGCTGATCCTGAACCGGGATAACAACTACACCGGCGTGACGACCGTCAGCGGCGGCGTGCTGGTGCTCAACAGTGCCAACGCCCTGCCGGGCGGCATTG
>CAZNOE010000069.1:0-14805 GCA_964574525.1 uncultured Bifidobacteriaceae bacterium | reverse complement strand
ACGCAGGATGTGGCCGACGCGACCGCGTTGCAGTCGGCGCACCACCCGGTATGGCGAATGAGTTCGGCGCAAGTTGTTTCTTTTTGGCGACCGCCACGACCTCGCGGTATCGCTCCAATTCCGCCGCAAGCGCCGCTTGTCCAAGTCCTGTAATTTTGTAGTAGACTCGGCGCTCATCGTCCAATTCGGGATCGACTTTCTTGTCGCTCTCGCGTATCAAGCCTGCCTCCATCATGCGGCCGAGCGAGCCGTAGAGCGTTCCCGTTCCCATTCTTCACTTTTTCTCGAGACTCAGACTCGGTTCGAACCTTGTCCTCGACTGCAAAAAAGCCCGTGGTGCTTGCGTCAAACCGTGGTCACTACTCGTCGAAACATCTCCGAGTGGTGGAATGGTGCGCGCTGCAGGGTTCGAACCTGCAAATTGAGGCTTTGAAGCCTCGGCTGTAGGTTCGCTAGGTGCAAGTTGTGTGTCATTCATTGCAACTCGATGCTACATGATACACCACGCCCGTCAACACTTTCTTTGCATCAACCGGCAAGGAGTGACAAAAGTTCTGTGTCGGAGTGTGTCCACAACCTACCGTGTGTCCAAAGTGTGTCGGGACCGGATTCGCCCCTGTTTTGTGTCCCGCTGTGTCGGCGGCACAGACGGCGGGGGGGGTGCGCGGGTGGCAGGGGAGGGCCTCAAACCCGATGGGTTTAGCGAGGGGAATTTCCAGCCTAAAGAGCGAGCCGAACCCTCCCGCATTTTTTTGAGTTTGCTGGAATTTTTTTTGGCCTTAAGACTTTCGCCAGGACCGCGCCACTTCAGGCGTGGCGTCCCCGGCCAAGGTTCCGGCATCTTTACTTGCCACTCTTGAGCGGTGGATTGGTATCGGTAACAGGATTGTCTTTGCTCTCGGGACCGTAGGACTCCACTTTACCATCCACGAGACGCACAAAAAAGTAATCGAACTGCCACCAGCGTTTGTCCTCAACGTAGTGAAGCACCTCGACGCCGCTACTCCCGCCGGCGTTTTTCGGCTTTCCTAACTGGCGCAGCACTTCTGCCTTATTCATTCCGGCACTGATGGGACTCATCATTCCGCCGCGAAATTTCCCGTGGATGCAAGAAGTCAGGAGCAGAGCCAGACCAAGAAGCGCGAGTGGTTTGTGTAGCTTTTTCATCGAACGGATTTTGGCAGAACCGCCTTGCTCGTCAATCCCATCCGCACAGGTCTGGCTGGGGGAATTCTGCTGCGAAAAATCCGATGGCGCGCACCCCGGGCGTACTTGCCCCTTGAAAGAAAAAAGGGAGTACTGGCCGGGGCCACTGAAAAGAAAAGTGTTCGATTGCGTCTCAGGGGAGACAAAGACCCGCGGCGAGTTTCCCGGCAGTGCGGGGACAGACCGAAAGGAGCACGCACCAGCGAGGCTGGCCGAACGCATTGGCGGGCCGGAAACTTTTCCAAAAAAGGCGGCGGCGGTTCCGGTGTGGTGGAGTTCATCATGCCCCACGCTGCCCAGCAAATCGCAGGCGCGTCCGCGCTCCGTGACCCTCGCGCAACGGGAAAACAAGTAGGGCGGCGCAGCCGCGAGCGGCAGCGAAGCCTCAGCATGTAAGGTAATCACCGGCGCGACCGAGATGGTAAGCGTTGAAGTCTGGGCGTCTGGACGTGAATCCGAAGTGGGGTCGCGCGTCGTCGGGAGTGCCTGGCACGGCAGCGGCGAGCGGCAACGGTGGAGATTCACTTGAGTCCTTCAAGGTAGTTCTCGCCAGCAGTGCGGCGGTAACTGTCGCCCTCGAATTGCAGCAGAAACTTCCTATTCCCGGAAGCGTGCGCGATGCGGTCAGTGAGCGCGTCGCCGAGAAACTCTTTGAGCTGATCGAGTGCGAGGTTGCTGATGAGGATTGTCGGCTTGCGCTCGGCGTAACGGTGCTTGAGCAGTTCATCGAGCAACAGGCGTTCATCGTTGGCGAGCGGCGCGCAGCCAATTTCGTCGAGCACGAGGAAGCGGACGCCTTGCCCGATTTCAAGCGGCGTAGGTGGTTCGTCCTCGTCGTCACCTCGATACTTATGGAGAAAAACGTCTTTGCGGCCGTAAGTGGCGCGGAGCGCGATCGTGAGTTGCCCCTGGCGAACGTAAAGCGCGTCGGCGTTCTCCAATGCGCCGACGACGTTGCAAGCCAGACGGGTTTTGCCGGTGCCGGGAAGGCCGGTGAGAAGCGCGGCGCCGCAACCGTTCTTGTTCACCTGGGCCGCAAACTCGCGACAGCGTGCAAGGGCGTTCGCGCGTTCGGGTGTGGACGTGTCGAAACTCTTGAAGTTCGTGGCGTGGAATTCCGGCGGGCAGAGCGCGTAGGCGCAGAGGCAGGCTGGACAGCGTAGCGCGGCGCGGAAATGGAAAACGCCGGGCCGTTCTTCGGCAAGGCTGTTGCCGTGGCGGTATTCCTCGTAAGCCGCCCAGATGCCGCTTTCGTCACTGCGCTCGTAAGCGACGCGGGTGCGCGGGTGCTTAGCGCAAAAGCGCGGCGTGGCGAGTTTCTCGGCGAGCCAGGTCTTGAAGCGGGCTTCTTTCATTTCTCCGGCAGCGAGCGTGATGTCCTCACGGATGGTTTCGGCAGGACGCTTGAGTTTGCGATCTCGTTCGAGCATGGTCAAAATTTCTCCACGGGTTGCTGGTAGTTGGCGGAATCAAACTTTCGCGGCGGAACAAACGTGCCGTGGCGACCGGGCCGGGCGGCGGCCTGGGCTTTGCGTTCGGTGCGTTGGCTCTGATCGTCGGCCCAACGCTTGCGCAAATGCGACACCCACTTGCGGACGGGGTTGCCCGCGCCGTTCACCCAGCCGACGGAATCCAAGCGGCAAAATTCCACGCGGGCGAATTCTGGCGGGACTCCGGCGAGGTTGGCTTGCTCAACAGCTTCAACTTCATTGCAAGGAATTCCAGGTGTGCGTGGTGTACGTGTTTCTTCCTTCGTTGGATTACCTTCAGAGGGATTACCTTCGGCTCCATCCTTTTCGGAGGGGTAGCCCTGTATCCTTTTCGGAGGGGTGTCCTGCGAAACCGATGGAGGGGTATCCTTTTCGTAGGGGTGGTCGGTGATGTGCGTTGGCGGCTGCCATTCGCTGGCCGGCGTGAGGCGATACACCGCTGTTTTCCCAGGGCGATCTTCGCGGCGAATGAGTCGGTGCTTCACCAGCACGCCCAAGGCGCGGCGAACGGTCTGCGGATGCAAACGGCAGACGCGGGCGATGCTCTTGACGGCGGGAAACGCTCCGCCGCTCCCGGCGCGGCGCGCGACATGGGCATACACGCGAAACTCGGGGGGCGGCAAACCGTAATCGTCGAGGCGCGAGTGAATGAACACGACGTTGAAATCCGTGCGCCCGTCTTGAAGCGGCGCGCGGGCGGGCGGCGTGTCCGACTCGCGGCGTGTCGCGCGCGGCTTGTTGTCGCCGTGCGATGCCGCCGGGGGCGATTCAGAAAAAAATGGCGCGGCGCTCATAGAGCGGAGAATCGCTCCATGTCAGCAAGCGCGTGTCGGAGATCGTGGAGCAACGCCTCAGCGTCGGCGCGCGTGAGGAACACCAAGACCACGTAGGGCGTGTCTTCCTCCGAAAAGCGCGCCGTCAATCGGATACAGTCGCGTTGAGGGAGAAACGCGAAACGTGCTTCTTCATCCTCGCCTTGGCTGGCGAGATGAGTATCGCAATAGACTTGTGCGTGCGGAGAAATTTCAGACGAAGCCATGCCGAAAGGGTCGCCACGCAAACGGTCAAAATCCGCGAGTGAAGAAAGAAGCGAGGCAATGGTCGCCCGCGTTTGCACATGATCGGCAAAGAGGTTGACGAAGTGGCGATCCCCCAAATCGAAACAGACGGAAACGACTCCGCTCTTGGGTTTGTATTCGGCGCGCAGCTTTATCAAGGTGCCGGTCAGGGATCCGTCGTTGCTCAAGCCGCAAACCTCGCCAGGGAGTTTCCGTTTGGTTGATGGCGGCGGACTCTGCGGCCTGGCCGTCTGGTCTGTGCGTCTGGACGGCGTGTGTGCCGCGCGTGTGCGGGATGGTTTCTGCTTTGGTGTTTTCATCACTTGCTTACTCGGCGTGCTGGATGCCGCCTTGCTCGAACCGGAGCAAGCTGCGTTGAACTGATTGCCAGTCGAAAAGAAGCCGCCTTGCGCCAGGCAAGCGAATGTGAGGGATGCGCCCGCGCTTGATTTCCTCGCGCAGCGTGCGCGGCCCTTGCGGAAGGCGGGCGACCAGTTCATCAAAGCCGATAATCTCGCGCGGGGGCGCGGTGTTCTGCGTGCGGAGAACTTCCGCCACGATTGCGCGCACGTTCTCCACAGTCAGCGGCGCGGTCTGGTCGCGGTTTGTTTGTGCCCCGCTTGCGGCGGGCGTCTTGTTGCAATTCTTTGCTTTCACGAGTGGCATTTAGCCACGACGCGGACGCGCAAGCACAGAAAGCTCCCCGAACTTGGTGGATGGATAGGCTAGGGCTATCCGGGAAAAATGTTTCGGCGCAAGGCCGACTCAGGAAGATTCGATTTCGCGCGCCACGATGCTCATCGCGCGGGTGATAAGAGTCTCAGCGGAAGATTTTCCGCTGCCGTCGCGAGCAACGTCACTGTGAAACCTATTCGCGAGAACCAGGCGTTCTTTCCGAGTGAGCGGGCGGGTAGTCGAGTCGGATTTAGAATCAAGGCCCCAAGCGTTGCGTTGCGTCTGTGTCGTGTTGCCGAACAACTCAGGGGCGAAGCTCAGTCCAAAGTCACGCAGCCTCTCTGATTTGGAACGCTGGCGCGTAATGTGATTCAGAGCATCGGCAAGGGCGGAACGCAGATGAGGCCAGCCCTTCTTGCGATGTTCTGCGTCGTATGCAAGCCGGGCGAACGCTGAACGCAAATCATCGTCGCACACAACAGCGCGGAGAATCCAACCGTGGCATTTCGCTTCGTCGGTGAGTTCCTGGCCCGGCAGTTTGTGGTATTTGCAGATGAAGTCGAAACGCCGTTGCTCGTTGAAATGCTGTGTGAGGTCAAAAGCCATTTCCGCAGGGATGCGCGGCCAGTCATCTTTCGACCGCAAGACTTCGATGAGAAAGCGCGCCAGTCCTCGCGGGCCGTCCTTGGTGTTGGCGGGGCATAGCCAGCGCACAGCGTCAAAGAGGGCATGTTGTGCATTGCGGTCCTCCTGACTGGGGCCGTTCGGGCCTCGCGAGATTTCGATGGAAGAAAACATTCCCATGACATCATGCAGGGCCAGGCGGCAATCAGGGTCGCGGTAATGGCGCGCACAGAGGGCGCGCCCCCTCTGATCTACTGCCCGCTTCTGTTGGGCGCGTTCAGCAAACCATTCTGAGGCCAGCAATGCTTCTCTCCGCAGCTCCCAGTCCCGCACGGCGCGTTTCCATTCGCGCAGTTGGGTGCGTTTCTTGGTGAGTGGTTTCTTGGGGCGATCCGGCGGTGTGTGCGTAAGATCGAATTTCAGGTCACTGAGCGTGGAATCCAGGGAAATCTCCAAGCCGGCTTCTACTGCGGCACGTTGAACCGCGTGGAACTGTTCGACGGCAGGTAGTGTGGGCAGACTCTTGGCAAGTCCATCCATCGCCGATTTCATGCGGCGGCTACCAAAGATGCGGGTGTAGTTTTCGGGTGAACGTGGCGTTGGCGCATCTTTGCAAAGCCACTGCCAATTAGCGCCCAGCCACCAAGCAAACCATCGGCGACGATCGGGCGCGTCCAACCAGTCGAGCTGGCTTGAGTCGGCAGGAAGGTTTGCCATCCTGCATCGCGTCATGGACGTGGATATTGGCTGGCGTTGGTGACGGTATTGGCGGGGACGAGTTGGTAGCCTTTGGATTCCATCGAGAGGTTGGCTATCTCCTTTCGCAGGCGAACCTGGCTGCCGCCGGCGTAGCCCGCCGCGAACCCTCCCCCGATAATCAGCGGCATTGTCCCGCCAGACTGCGCGCCTTGCAGGCGACTTTGCGCCCAGGCCAGCCGGGCTTCTTCCGGTGTTTTGCCGGGCTGATACCAGACTTTGCTGGCGCAGCCGGTGAGAAACAAGAGGGCGCAGAACACGAAGGGGGAGTGGGCTTTCATAGGAATCAAATGTCTGCGCCCCGGAAGGGCTGAGTCAATCGCCGATTTGCCTTCGCGGTGACGCGCGGTTGCTCAGATACTTTCCAGCAGGATGCCCCGGAAAGCACTTCGGGATTTTGGTCTTGATGCACCCGATCACCGTCTGCCTCCGCAATTCTTCTGCGCTTTGACTGCCCAAAGATCGTGCGGGTGCAAAGCTTCGCGGCCAGCGTAACTTAGCTGAGCATTCCAAAGCGGTTCAAGCTTGTCCCAATTCGCCGTGGAGAAGCGCAGCAGATCGGCCAGGACACATTGCACGTCCGGCAACTGGGGTTTGTAGTATTTGCCCAGGATGTTTTGCGCCACCGCGATCATGACCGCCTCCGATGTTCTCCCGTCGCACCGCGCACTTTTCGAGTTCGCTGACTGCGGAATCTCTCGCGCCACACGTTGGCGCGTTTCCTCCTTTGTCTCGTGCCGCAGTTCAACCGCAAGCATCTTCGGCATTTCACCCTTGCGGATGATGGAGGAACAGACGGCGCCGATGATCCAGCGCAGCAGAAAGCGGCGGTGTGAGCCTTGCGGTTCATCGCCGTCGCCACGCAACCGGCAGGCAATGCGGATGGCTTTTTCAAACAACTGCGCGTCGTAGTCGTCGAGCGTGATCGTGAGCTTCTTTTTCACGAGGCAACTCCTTTCAGTTGAACAATGTTGTTTGCGGTCCTGGCCGGCTTCACCGCAAACCACGCTTGCGCTTCCTTCTTCGTCGCCAGGCCCTTGTAGTGCGCGTGAATCATGCCGGGCGAGTTGCCCGCTTGTTGCGCCGTCCAGTTCTCGCCGTGTAGGACGTAGGCGTAAGAGCAAAAGCTATGGCGCAGGCCGTTCTTCTTGCGAGCCACGCCCGCCGTTTCCCACAGGTCACGCGAAGCCTTGGTGAAAATGCTTTCGGTGTTCGTCCACAGTGGACCGGTCTTGGATTCGCGGAAGGGTTGCAGCCAGGCGGCGAGGGCCGGATTGATTTCCACCAAACGCCGTTGCCGAGTCTTGGCCTTGCCCGCCGTGATTTCGACGTGCCCCTTCACACGCCACACGTCCGCCCAATCCAGCCGGAGCATTTCCTCGGTGCGCAGTCCCGCCAGCCCGCCCAAGGCAATCATGGCGCGCAGCGGGCCTTCCGCTGTTTCCAAGAGCTTGCGGAGTTCCTTCGGCGTGTAGCATTGGACCTCCGCCGTGTTCGCGTGTTCCGGCCGCATCCCGTCCGCCTCACTCAGCCGGTGGCCCGCGGCCAGGTAATCCTTGCGGACACACCAGGAAAAGAATTGCGCGACGGCGGTGCGATGATGGTTGCGGCTCTTGGCCGAAAATCCCGCCAGTGTCGGTGAGGAAATGAAGGCGTCGAGATCGTGCCGGCCCAGGTCGCACACGGCGGAGCCCGTGAATGTGCCGGCGAAGCGGCGCAGATACATCGCGCGGTTGTAAGCATACTTGGCGCTGAGTTGCGCCCGCTGGCCGTTGGGGGCACGAGTGCGGGTTTCTTCGGCGGCAACGAATTCCTCGACGGCATCCGCAAGGGGCGCCCGTTTGACCGTCGCGACGGTGCGCAGGAAGCCCTCGGCGGCTTCTCTCGGCGTCCGCCCGCGTAACAGTGTCGCGACGTCGCAATACTCGCTAACGGCGGCGAGCAGCGAAACCTTGCGCCCAGTCGCCTCGCGGAAGGTGTTGAGCCGCTCGAGGGCCGCAAGGGCGTCGGTCGCCTGTCCCGGCGTGAGCATGACGGCTTGCGATTGCGCCGCCAGTTCCTTCACGAGCGCCTCGGCGAATTCCTTGGCCCCGCCTTTGCCGGAATAAGTCGGGAGGCTTTTCATCTGGCGTTGCCCCGCCGCACGCCACACGACGCGATACGAACCGCGGCCCTGGCAAGGGCGATAGACTTTGGCGAGGACCTTGTTGCGGTGCTTCACCTTCTTGGGCCACTTGGTCATGTTTTCCTCACAGATTTCCGGGAGTTGCTGTGTCGAAACTGTGTCTGGATTTCCATTTTCACCATTTTCTTGAGGAAAGATGGTGCGCGCTGCAGGGTTCGAACCTGCGACCCCTTCCGTGTGAAGGAAGTGCTCTGCCACTGAGCTAAGCGCGCAACGCAACGCAGATTAGTCGCTTGTCAGAATACTTCAAGCCTTGGAAGCAGATCATTTCGGCCACGCCTCCCGGTTTCTTCACAGGGCCAGTTCGCGTTTCACCGCGCTGAACGCCTGGAGGGCGAGGTCCAAATCCTCTCGCGAGTGGCCAGCGGAAATCTGGCAGCGAATACGAGCTTTGCCTTTCGGCACGACGGGATACGAGAAGCCAATGACGTAAACGCCTTTCTCCAGCATGGCGTCGGCAAATCTCGCGGCAAGCGCGGCATCGCCAAGCATGACGGGGCAAATCGGATGCGTTCCCGGCAGAACCGTGAACCCAAGTTTCGCCATGCCGTCGCGGAAAATCGCCGTGTTGGACTCCAGCTTGTCGCGCAGCGTGGTGGATTGTGTGAGGAGTTCCAGCACTTTCAGCGATGCACCGGCGATGCTGGGCGCGAGGGTATTGCTGAAAAGATATGGCCGCGAACGCTGGCGGAGCAGTTCAATGATCTCCTTGCGCCCGCTGGTGTAGCCGCCACTGGCGCCGCCCATCGCTTTGCCGAGCGTGCCCGTGAGGATATCCACGCGGCCCACGACGCCGTTATGCTCATGCGTGCCACGCCCCGTGCGGCCCATGAAGCCCACTGCATGCGAATCATCCACCATGACCAACGCGCTGTGTGTTGCGGCGAGGTCGCAAATCGCCGACAAGTTCGCGATGTAGCCGTCCATCGAGAACACGCCATCGGTGGCGATCATTTTGAAACGGGCATTGCCGGCTTCTTTCAACTTCGCTTCGAGGTCGGCCATGTTGTTGTTGAGATAACGAAAGCGTTGCGCTTTGCAGAGCCGGACGCCGTCAATGATGCTCGCGTGATTTAGTTCGTCGGAGATGATGGCGTCCTCCGCGCCGAGCAACGTTTCAAATAACCCGCCATTCGCGTCGAAGCACGAGCCGTAAAGAATCGTGTCTTCCGTGCCTAGGAACGCGCTGAGTTTGCTTTCGAGCTGCTTGTGAACGCCCTGGGTGCCACAGATGAAACGAACGGAAGCCATGCCGTAACCCCACCGGTCGAGGGCCGCATGCGCCGCGGCGATCACTTCCGGATGCTGCGCCAGTCCGAGGTAGTTGTTGGCGCAGAGGTTCAACACCGGTCTGCCGTCGGACACGCGGATGGTTGTTCCTTGCGGGGTGGCGATGACGCGCTCACGCTTGTAAGTTCCCGCGGCGCGAATCTCAGCAAGCTGCGCGCTGATATGTTGCTGAAAGGAAGTTGTCATGGTTGAAGTCTGCGGCCCGGAAATTCACACCCAATTCAAAACCACCTTGCCGGACTTGCCCGTCTTCATCACTTCGAAGCCCTCCTCGAAGTCGGTGTAATGGAAGCGATGAGTGATAACCGGTTTGATGTCCAGCCCGGCTTGCAGCATTATGGTCATCTTGTACCACGTTTCATACATTTCACGGCCGTAAATTCCTTTGATCGTGAGCATGTTGAAAACGACGGTGTTCCACTCAATCGCTATCTGCTCGGACGGGATTCCGAGCATCGCGATCTTTCCGCCGTGAGACATATTCTCGATCATCCCGCGAAAGGCTTGAGCGTTGCCGGACATTTCCAGGCCGACATCGAACCCTTCTGTCATGCCAAGCTGTTTTTGGATTTTTTTCAAGCCGCCGTCCGCCGCCACATTGACTGCAACGGTGGCCCCCATCTTTCGCGCCAGTTCCAACCGATAGTCGTTCACGTCCGTGATCACGACGAAACGCGCGCCCGCGTGCTTCACGATGGCAGCGGCCATAATGCCGATGGGGCCGGCCCCGGTGATGAGCACGTCTTCACCCAGCACCGGAAAGGAAAGCGCCGTATGCACGGCATTGCCGAACGGGTCAAAGATGGACGCAACGTCGAGATCAATCCCTGGCGCGTGATGCCAGACATTCGTCATCGGCAGCGACAAATACTCCGCAAAAGCACCGGGACGATTCACGCCCACGCCCTTGGTGTCGGCGCACAGATGGCGGCGACCGGCCATGCAATTACGGCAGCGGCCGCAAACCACATGGCCCTCGCCACTGACGATGTCCCCGGGCTTGAAATCGTTTACATTGAAACCGACTTCCTGAATTTCGCCGACGAATTCGTGACCCACCACCATGGGTACAGGAATGGTCCGCTGTGCCCAGGCATCCCATTTGTAGATGTGAAGGTCGGTGCCGCAGATGCCGGTGCGATTGATGCGAATAAGGACATCGTTGATGCCGATCGTTGGCTCGGGCACTTCGGACAACCAGAGGCCCGGCTCGGCCCGGCTTTTGACTAGCGCTTTCATGAAATTTTCAAAAACAAACTGGCGTGTGATGCGGTTGCAAACAAGCCGGCCAGCAGCAAAGCCATCCGAACCCGCCGTCCGCGAGAAGACTTCAAACTATTCTTTGCCTGGGAACAAGACCGATTTGAAACGGCGCGGAGGATGTTTCCTGCGATTACTCATGCTTTCGATAAGACAATCGCGCTCCGTTCAGAAGAACCTCGTCGGTGGCGTGACGCGCTTTCAAGCTGACTTTCGCAAAACCGTGTCGCGTTGCGCCCACTCGGAGTTCGCCGCGGGATAATCCAGGTTGTAATTCAACCCGCGGCTTTCCGGACGCAACAACGCGCTGCGAACGATCAAGTCCGCCGCCGTCGCAATGTTGCGCAGTTCCAGCAGATCGCTCGTCACAATGAAGTTCCAGTAGTAGTCGTGGATTTCCTCCAGCAGGTTGGCGATGCGTTTTTGCGCGCGCTGCAATCGCTTGTTCGTCCGCACAATGCCGACGTAATCCCACATGCAACGGCGGATTTCATCCCAGTTGTGCGACACGACGACCATCTCGTCGGGATTGTGGGCGTCCCCAGAATGCCATTTTGGAATTTTGAAATCGGCGGGAATCGGCAAATTCGCCATCACGCGGTGCGCAGCGCGATGCGCACAAACCAGCGCCTCCAAAAGCGAATTGCTCGCCAGCCGGTTCGCGCCGTGTAAACCGGTGCAGGCCACTTCACCGACGGCGTAAAGTCCTGGAATTTCCGTCTCGCCATCCACATTGGTCATCACGCCACCACATTGATAATGAGCGGCGGGCACAACGGGAATCGGCTCTTTCGTGATGTCAATGCCGTAGCGCAAGCAGGTCTGATAAATATTCGGAAAGCGCTCGATGATAAACCGCGCCGGTTTGTGCGTGATGTCAAGCAGCACGCAATCCGACCCGCTTTTCTTCATCTCGCTGTCAATCGCGCGCGCCACCACGTCGCGCGGCGCGAGGGATTTGAGCGGATGATACGCGTCCATGAACTCTGCGCCGTCCATTGTTTTGAGCACGCCGCCTTCACCGCGCACCGCTTCACTGATGAGGAATGATTTGGCTTTCGAATGATAGAGGCACGTCGGATGGAACTGGATGAATTCCATGTCCGCCACCGCCGCGCCCGCGCGATAGGCCATCGCAACGCCGTCGCCCGTCGCGATGTCGGGGTTCGTCGTGTAGAGATAAACTTTCCCGCAACCGCCCGTGGCCAGCAGCGTGGCGGCGGCAGAAACCGTCTCGACCTGACCGGTTTTCTTGTCCAGCACGTACGCTCCGAGGCAGCGATTTGTTCCCACATAGCCGAGCTTCTGGCTCGTAACCAGATCAATGGCGAAGTGATTTTCAAAAATCTCAATGTTCGGCTGCTCGGAAATAGCGTGCAGCAACGCGCGCTCGATTTCGCGACCGGTCACGTCCTTCGCGTGAAGAATGCGGCGTTTCGAGTGGCCGCCTTCCTTGCCGAGGTCCAGCTCGCGCGCGCCGTGTGACCGCGGAATCTCCCGTTCGGAAAAATGCATCCCCAGTTCGATCAACTCGGCGATGCGCGCCGGACCTTCCTCGATAATCGTGCGCACGACCTTCTCATTGCACAAGCCCGCGCCCGCGGTGAGCGTGTCGCGCACGTGCAACTCGAACGAGTCCTCTTTGCTCGTCACCGCCGCAATGCCGCCCTGCGCGTAGTTCGTGTTCGACTCCGCGCGGTCCTTCTTCGTGACGATGGCCACACGCCCGAGCGGCGCGACCTTCAACGCGAAGGACAGACCCGCGATGCCGCTGCCGAGGACGAGGAAGTCGAATTGTTTCATTCTTGGAATCAGCCTGCGAAGTCTGGAGATTAAGATTGGTATTGTCAATTCGCCGGTTTGGTGTTACCAACTCTTCCATGCAAACTTTGACTTTGAAAATGCCGCCCGATCTGTCCGACTGGCTGGAGAAGCGCGCGCGTGAATTGAACCGTCCGAAATCTGAAATCGTGCGGGAAGCCCTCCAGGCCCAGCGCTGCCGCAAGAACACGGAAAGTGTGACCGCGCGCGCGGGTGAACTCGTCGGTAAATTTGCCGGCAGCAAGCATTCCAGTCACAAACGGAATCTTAAGGGCTTTGGTTCATGCAGGCGTTCCTGACCGATTCGGGTCCGCTCGTCGCGCTCTTGAACCGTTTCGATGAGCACCATCGCTGGGCACGCGAACAATTCGACCACGTGCCTTGCCCCGTCTGGACCTGCGAAGGCGCGATCGCCGAGGCGGCTTATCTCCTCCAGGCGGATGGGTTGTCTCCCTGGAGCATCCTGGAGTTGCTCGAACGAGAAATCATTGCTGTCCGTTTCGATTTGGAATCGAATCTCGACCGTGTCCTTTCGCTGATGAAGAAGTATGCGGACACTCCAATGGCCTTTGTAGATGCTTGTCTGGTGGCCATGACCGAAGCCAAACGCGATTGCCAGCTCATCACGATCGACTCTGACTTTCGCGTGTACCGCCGCTTCGATCGGCAAGCCATTCCACTCATCATCCCGCTAAAGTGAATCAAAGCCGGGAGTTATCAATCAACCGCGTCTTGCCGATGAATACCGCCAGCGCCATGTGCGTGCCGCGAGAAACTCTGGTCGCCGGCGACAACGTTTCGGAATCGAAAAACTCCACGTAATCGAGTCGCGCTGCAGCTGCAGATTTGATGATTTGTTGCACGCGCGCATTTAGGCTGGATGCTGAAACTGATGTTTTCGCCGTAGCCACAGCCTTTCGCGCCATTCGAATCGAGCGAGAGAGGACTGTCGCCTGCGGGCGCAAATCAGCGACGAGATACCTGTTCCGCGAACTCATCGCCACGCCGTCCGGTTCGCGCACCGTAGGGGCGACGACGATTTTCAGCGGAACGTTCAAGTCGCGCACCATGCGCTTTACGACTGCTGCCTGCTGAAAATCCTTCGCGCCGAACACTGCTACGCTCGGTTGCACGATGTTGAACAGCTTCGCCACCACCGTCGTCACGCCGCGAAAATGTCCGGGCCGCGACGCGCCTTCCATGCCTTGGGATACGTTCTCCTCGACCACATAGGTGCTAAATTCGTTGGTAGGGCCGGTGCGAGGTGCCGTTCGGTCATCGCGGCGCGATGACCCTGCCTGGGGATACATTTCCCCATCACCGGGAGCGAACACTGCGTCCACGGCCTCCGCGCGGCAAAGTGTCAAATCTCGTTTCAGGTCGCGCGGGTAGCGGGACAGATCCTCCTTCGGTCCAAACTGCGTCGGGTTCACGTAAATGCTCACCACGACTTTGCCGCTCTTGCCGACTCGCCGCCGGGCCACGCGCACAAGGCTCAAGTGTCCTTCATGCAAATAGCCCATCGTCGGCACGAAGCCAACGTGCGCGCCGCGCCGCCGCCACTGCCTGGCCAGCCGCTGCATCGCCGCAATTGAAGTGACAACTCGCATGACGAAACAGTGGTGAAGGTTGGTCGAAGTATCAATTCGATTGTCACAGCGGCCACCGCGAACCTATGATTTCACGCATGAGGCTTAAGTGGAGTTTCGCTTTGGCGATTCTGGCGACAATCATGAGCTTGCAACTTGTGTCCTCCCAGTGGTCTGACGCCGAACTCACCAAGCAATATGTCAAAGCCAGACAGGCTTGGCTGAATGAATTGAGAAATACCCTTGAGCACGCAGAAATGTTCACGCTCTTTTCCCTCGACCCCGACCGTGACGTTCAAGCGAAACCGAAGGAGGAGTTCAAGGGTTATCGGCAACTGGGCAAAACTCAAGTTCCGGCAGGAAGTGATCGAACCAACCTTCTAGCTGTCCTTTATGACGGGATTGCCAACGGTAACGCAATCGCCCAGTGCTTCAACCCGCGCCACGGCATTCGTGCAACCCAGGGAAGCAACACCGTGGAACTCCTCATCTGTTTTGAATGCGGACAAATTTATACTTTTTCAAACCGAGGATCGAACCAGATGTTTGCCACAAGTGCGAAACCGGCGGCTGCGTTCAATAGTTATCTCAAGAAAGCGAAGGTTTCCCTCTCAAAAGACAAAACGCGAAAGCCAGAGCCTTCGCGTTTCGAGTGAGGGTGAATTCTTCTTACCGGCGGATGCCAAAATTCAGCGGCGCACTCTCCGGGATTTCGTGGGCACACGGCTGATCAATCGGCGCATCAGGCGTGCGGTCGTTCGGCGTCACGACTTTGTTCGCGAGCATCCAGGCTTCGACCTCTTCGCCACTAATGTCGGCCAGCATGGTGCCGTTCACTTCCACGCATGGGC